>JBBSUB010000142.1:0-11119 GCA_038235345.1 Chitinophagales bacterium | reverse complement strand
TCCCCTGGGTTTTCTACTATAAAAAATACCTCTTTAGTGAGGTATTTTTTTTTATTTTAGAAGTAGAATTTATAAACGGGATGTGGTTTCGTTGCGAAGTGCAACACCAACCATGGGGACGTTTGGTTTATTGAATAGCCTCAGGTTTTAACCGGAGATGCCAGGATTTCGTTCCCAGGGCTTCAGCCCAAACTTCCTTTCTTGTTTTTTTGATTTTTGCATTCTTCCCTCGTGTTCATGTGATGTCTGCAATTACTGTTTAACGGTCAACCGGCCAATAAGCCTTTTATGCGTTAAGTTTTTGTATTCTTTTTTAAGAAAAAGAATTGCTAAATGAGACAGGTTTTCGTTCTTTAAAGAAACTGGTTTCGTGCTTCAAAGAAATGATTGGTGACACCAACCATTGGGCAGCCGCCTGCGACTAATTCAATGAAGGCTTTATTTTCTTTCTTTTTAAATTCGGCAGAAAATACGTTATCATGCCGATAAGTGGAAGAAATGCGCAAATATGAAATACATACGAGATGCTTGTCTTATCTGCCAACATTCCTAATAAGGCCGAGCCAAGACCGCCCATGCCGAAAGCAAAACCGAAGAATAACCCCGAAACCATTCCTACTTTACCGGGCATTAATTCCTGCGCATAAACAAGTATGGCGGAGAAGGCGGAAGAAAGGATAAAGCCGATAATTATTCCCATGGAAATCGTCCAGAATTGATTCATATGCGGCAACAGCAAGGTGAATGGAGCCGCGCCAACAATGGAAAACCAGATCACATATTTTCTGCCAAACCGATCACCTAACGGGCCGCCAAAATAAGTGCCAAGGGCGGAAGCTCCCAGGAATGCGAAAAGATACATTTGAGAGTTTTGAATAGATACGCCAAACTTATCGATCATATAAAATGTATAATAGCTGGTGATGCTGGCCAGGTAAAAATATTTTGAAAAAATAAGCACCAATAAAATTCCAATGGAGGTCGCTACCTTTTTTTTGGTCAAGATCAACTGGCCATTCTCAGAAGCGTGTATTGATTTTGGTTTGATTAAATGAAGATTATTCTTAGCCCATTTCCCAACCTGGATCAGAACGAGAATGGCTAATAGCGCAAGAATACTGAAATAGAGAATATGTGATCTGCCGTATGGAACAATAACAAGTGCCGCCAATAAAGGTCCTATAGCAGTTCCTGTATTTCCGCCTACCTGGAAAATAGATTGTGCCAGCCCCCGCTTGCCCCCCGAAGCCATATAGGCAATCTTAGATGCTTCAGGATGGAAAATAGATGAACCGATTCCAATCAGAGCCACAGAAATAAGCACCGTTTCAAAACTGTTGGCAAAAGAGATCGATATTAATCCAATAAGTGTAAATCCCATGCCTGTGGCGAGTGAGTAAGGTTGGGGCTTTTTATCCGTATATAAACCAACGAACGGTTGTAATAAGGAAGCTGCTAATTGAAAAGTAAGTGTAATCAACCCTATCTGCGTAAAACTTAAACTGAATGTATCTTTTAATAAAGGATAAATTGATGGAATCAATGACTGCAAGGTATCATTGAGCAAATGGGAGAAACTAATGCCAAAAAGGATTGTATAAACAGTGGTTTCTGTTATTTTTTCTATTTTTTGGGATTGTTGGTTGATGAGAGTGGACATATATTTCTAAAATGCAAAAATAATGTAACCGCGCTTTCTTTTGCAGATTTAAGAATTTGTTTTGGATGTGGCCCATTGTTTGAAACGTGATTGCATGGTTGCATAGTTGAAATAGTTACCTATAATTATTCTACATAAGCATCTGTGGCTTTATTACCCAATAATTTATTAACAGTGTTAATAAAGTTATCAAACTCTTTGAAAGCAGGAGGGATTACCTTTTAAAAAAGTGTCATCTCTGAGAATTCAACCATGAGTTTAGACGATTTTAGATTTCTTTTAAACTGTTTGTTCGTACAGGTAATTACTTAAGAAATGGATATATAAATATCTATAATTAATTCCAAGTCTGTACCTGTAGTACAAGCGATCTTCTGCCCTACTCACTTGTTTAGATAGATAACATAAATGGCAAAAACTTTTAAAAAAATCCCTGAGAAGCAATGCGAAAATCTTTTTCCTGTAGTAGGAATAGGTGCCTCCGCGGGAGGCCTGGATGCTTTTAAAAAATTGATTCAATCCATTCCTGAAAAGTCGGGCATGGCCTACATCCTGGTGCAGCACCTACATCCCGGATATGAGAGCACCCTGCCTGAAATTTTACAACGGGAAACCAAAATACCTGTAGTAGAAATAAGCAATAAAGTACAGGTGGAACCTGATTTTATTTATGTAATACCCTCTAATAAATTGTTGATAGCCACAGATGGTATCTTAAAATTAAGTCCACGCCCCACGGCAAAAATCAATAACCTTCCCATTGATTTATTCTTTTCATCATTGGCAGAAGTACACCAGTCACAATCTATTGGTGTGATACTTTCCGGAACCGGCAGCGACGGTACGATAGGTCTGGAAGAAATAAAAACCCACGGTGGTTTTACCTTTGCACAGGATCCGGAAACAGCTTCTTATGGTACAATGCCAAAGAGCGCCATTGATGCAGGCATTATTGATTATGTGCTCGCACCACAAAAAATTCCGGGCAAACTGAAGGAACTACAAAAATCTTTTGAATTCGCTGACCAGTATCAAAAAAAATCAGGTGATGAGACCTCGAATGAAGGTGTTTTCAAACTAATACTGGCCTTATTAAAAATGAGGGTGGATGTAGATTTCAATTTTTATAAACAAAGCACCATTCGCAGACGCATCGAAAGGCGCATTGTCATGCATAAGCTGAAAAATATCCGGGAATATTTGCGATACCTAAAAAATAATGCGACAGAGCTGGACTTGTTATTTCAGGATCTGTTGATACAGGTCACTTCGTTTTTTCGTGATCCCGATGCATTTGATGTTTTAAGCAAAAAAATATTAGCTGAAACAATTAAAACCAATATTACGGATAACACTTTGCGTATTTGGGTGCCGGCTTGCGCCACCGGGCAGGAAGCTTATTCCATAGCGATGTGCCTTTCAGAATATCTGAACAAGCAAGGTTCAGCTATAAAGGTGAAAATTTTTGCAACTGATCTTTCTGAAAAAGCCATCACAAAAGCAAGAGCAGGTATCTATTCAGAGGCTGAAACGGAAGGTGTTTCCGAAAGCAGGTTGCAACAGTTTTTTACTAAAACAAATGGTAATTACAGTTTAAAAAAAACAGTGAGGAACATGTGTGTTTTTGCGGTACATAATTTTTTAAAAGATCCGCCTTTTGCAAAAATGCATCTTATCAGTTGCCGCAACGCTCTAATATATTTTGAACCATTTCTTCAAAAGAAAGCATTGACCATATTTCATTATTCGCTTATTCCAAAAGGTTTTCTTTTTTTGGGTAAATCAGAAACGGTAGGCGATGGGTCGGATATTTTTAGCACATTCGATAAGAAAAATAAATTTTATTCCCAGAAGCCCGTTCATGGCGGGTTTATTAACGTGGTAAGCCAGCGAAACGAAAACGCTTTTAACACCAAAAATTATTTCTTAAGTGCCAAAGAAGAAAAGACAGATGATTTTCAGAAAAATGCGGATGAGATTTTACTTTCAAAATTTACACCTGTAGGCGTTGTGGTTAACGACCAATATGATATCGTACAGTTCAGAGGTTCTACTGGTGGCTATTTAGAACCATCACCAGGCAAGGCAAGTTTAAATGTGATGAAAATGGCCAGGGAAGGGTTGGGGTTTGAAATAAGGAATGCCCTTGAAAACGCGAAGAGCACCGGCGAACCATTTATAAGGCAGGGCATCCCTATCAATAAGGGAAAAAAATTGGTAACCTTAGAAGTAATTCCAATGTTGAATACCATTGACCTATATTATCTGATTCTTTTCAGTGATGCATCTTCAGGAAGTGCCACAAATGAGGAAGTGAATGAAAATAACAGTAAGGCGAAAGTTGCTAAACAACCAGCAAGGAAGAAAAGAGATCCGAGAGACATTCGCTTAGAGCAGTTGGAAAAAGAGCTGGCACAGGTGCGAAGAGACATGCTTAGGATTACCGAAGACCAGGAAGCTGTTAATGAAGAACTACAGAGTTCTAATGAAGAATTGCTCAGTGGAAGCGAAGAATTGCAAACCTTGAATGAAGAAATGGAAACCAGCAAAGAAGAATTGCAAAGCACCAATGAAGAATTAATAACGATCAACCAGGAACTAAACGACCGTAATGATGAGCTTGATAAATTACGAAAATTTTCAGAATCGGTTATTTCCATACTTCACGAACCATTATTGGTGCTGGATAAAGACTTCATAATCAAAATGGCTAACGCGGCATTTTATAAAACCTTTAAAATTACGGAAGAGGAAACCCTGGGGAAAGTGATATTTGAATTGCAGGACAGCAAATGGGATATAACCGGACTGCGCAAAGAACTTCGAAATACAAGGAAAGAAAAGGGGCCAATGAAAGAGATAGAAAAAGAACATACTTTTCCAACCATCGGCACCCGTGATATTTGTTTTAATATTCAAATGTTGTATAAAGAAGGAGCAGAGCCATTGATTCTATTGGCTTTGGGCGATATTACGGAAACAAAAAAGCAGCACATACTCAGGGAAAGTGAAAAGAAATTTCGTGAGCTGGTTGAGGGACTACCTGTCGCCGTTTACCTTTGCGATGCAGAAGGGTATATCACCCAATACAATGATTCGGTAGTGGAACTTTGGGGATGCAAACCGGAAATTGGGAAAGACAAATGGGGAATCTGGAAGGGTCTCACCAAAGAAGGCAAGCGGATGCCGCTCAAGGAATATCCTGTGGCAATTGCCTTAAAAGAAGGCCGCATTACCAATCCGGAAATTATAGTAGAACGACCAGATGGCCAAAGGAGAAACGTGATTCCCTATCCCAAACTAATATATAATGAGGATAATAAAATTACCGGCTGTATCAATACAATGATTGATATTACAGACCAGGTAAATATCAAAAAACTGGTGCAACAACATGCAGACAGAATGAAATCTTTTTTTATGCAAACTCCTGCCATCCTTTGCATTTTAAAAGGTCCGGAATATGTTTTTGAACTGGCCAATCCTTTATATCGCAAATTAATTGGTGATATCGACCCAATTGGCAAGAAATTATTAGATGTGTTGCCCGAACTAAAAGAGCAGGGATTTATGGAAGGATTAGATAAAGTTTACATGACCGGGCAGTCCTATATACGTAAAGAAGTACCTTTTATCTTTGAGAAGATAAAAGGAAAACCTATAAAGAGTTACTTTGATTTTAGTAACCAGGTATATAAAAATGCGCTTGGTGAAACAGAGGGTATTTTAGTATTTGCTTACGATGTTACTGAAAAAGTGTTAGCACGCACCCAACTGGAACAAAATGCAGAGTTGACGCAGAAATTGTTCATGAACTCGCCTGCTTTTATGTGTACTTTACGCGGGCCAAAACATATTTATGATTTGGTAAATCCCGCGTGTCAAAAGATGTTTGGCTCAAAGCAGATCGTGGGCAAACCCATAGCAGAAGTATTATCCGATCAGGGAGGAGAGAGTATATGCAAAGCTGTTGACAAGGTATATCAGACTGGAGAAATGTTTGTGGCTACCGAAGCGCGTTTGTGGGTTGCTTATGATGAAGGCCTTTTGCCGGAAGAGCGTTATTTTAATTTTTCCTGTCAGCCAATCTATGATGAGAATAAAAAAATTACCGGCATCCAGGTTATTGGTTATGAGGTAACGCATGAAGTGCTTGCCAAGAAAAAAAGCGAAGCACAACTGAGGTTAATATTAGAATCGATTCCCCAAATCACCATTTCGTTAACTGCCCGTGGCAAAATCACTTTTTTTAATCAGTATGCGCTTGATTATTTCGGCTTAACTATGGAGGAAGCCATCTCCGGAGGTGGTTGGATAAAAATAATTCATCCGGATGAATTGAAAGCTGTAATATCAAAAGCTGAACACTGCCTGATTTCAGGAGAAGATTTTTACAAAGAATCCCGGCTGAGAAGAAACAGCGATGGTAAGTACGTGTGGCATCTCATGCGTGCTACACCAATTAAAGATGGCAAAGGTAATGCTATCATTTCGTGGGTAGGTGTGGCTACAGATATACAGGAACAAAAAATAAAGGAACAGAAAAAAGATGAATTTATAAGTATCGCCAGCCATGAAATGAAAACACCGCTTACTTCTGCCAACGGATATCTGCAACTGCTGGAAAGAATGTTGGATGGTAATAATACACAGGCGGCTTTTTTAGCAAACAAAGCGCTCAAATCTGTTACCAGGCTGAATAACCTGATAACGGAATTGCTACAGGTAAATAAAATACAATATGGTAAATTAAATTATAATATTACCACTTTTGATTTCAATAAAATGGTGGATGAAACAATAGAAGACCAGCGAAATGCTTCACCGGATTATACGATTATAAAAAAAGGAAAAATCGCTTCAGAAATAACAGGCGACAGGGAGCGGCTTCAGCAGGTAGTCATAAACCTGGTAAGCAACGGGATAAAATATTCACCGGGACAAAAGGAAATATTGGTAACCATAAAAGAGAAAACCGGCGATTTAATTTTTTCTGTTAAGGACAACGGTATCGGTATTTCAAAAGAAAACTTTGAAAATGTTTTTAAAAGATTTTTCCGGGTGCCAGACCAGGCTATGCAGTTCCAGGGGATGGGTATCGGTCTGTATATTTCAAGTGAAATTATAAAAAGACATGGGGGCAGGATGTGGGTAGAAAGCAAGCGTGAAAAGGGGAGTATTTTTTATTTTTCGATACCGTTAGGGAGGAAAGCAGGAGAGGAATAAGGATTTGGGAATGAGGAATGAACCAGGAGCAAGGAAATTACAGCCGATCGCTTCACGCTGTTTGCCCAAAGGTGACAACTTAAAGCTGACGGCTTCAGGCTGATCACTTAAAGCCCCAGGATCCCTATTTTCTGGCACGATATTTAAACAAATTTTTATAACTAAATTTTTTTATTATGCTTAGATGGGCGGTCATTTTCATTATTATAGCAATCATTGCAGCTATCTTTGGTTTCGGAGGAATAGCTGCAGGTGCGGCTTCAATCGCAAAGGTGTTATTCTTTATTTTCATTATTTTGTTTATTCTGACTTTAATATTTGGGGCCAAAATTTTTGGGAAATAATTGCCGGTAGCGAATTGCAAGTTTTTAATGTGTAAGTACGGTTTCCACATTTCGATTACCCAAAGCAGGGAATAAATGAAGAAACGCTTACACATTTTTTTTCAAAAAATGGGGCTATTTATATAATTGAAAATAAATTAGCGAAAAAAATCTATCCACCAGTCTTCACCTCATTTTCCTTATTTAAACTTTTTCTACCCACACGGAAACGGATCCTGCGGGAGCGAAAAAATTTCCCCATCCATCATTATTAATGGCCACTTCAGCCGGGTTTTTTCCCAACTTATCAATAAATTTTTTTCCTGCATAGCGCTTTCCAATTTCCATATTTTTATTTCCATTATCACCATTTGATAATACAACCGCACAACCCCTATGGTCGTTATCGCCTTCCCTCGTCCATCCGATACAATTAGGATGATCAAAATAATCTCTTTGTGCTCCGTAAGCATTTCTGACGCGTACATGAAGCATGTTTTCCAAATCATCCACTTTGGCTAACCATATTTCATGTTCATTGCCATCCTTTCCTTTGTCTTTGTAATGGGTGCCATAAAGATCCGGATAGAAAACGCATGGATAACCTTCTGCTCTAAGCAGGATCAAGGCATAGGCTATCGGCTTGAACCATCCTTCTACCGGCGCTTCCAGAGCCTGTAATGGCTGTGTATCATGATTTGCAACCACAGTTACCGCCTTCTCCGGTAATGCTTTTACCAATGTTTCATCGAAGATCCTTCGCATATCATAATTATTTCTTTTATTGGATGCATTATAGAAATTATTATGAAGCGAAGAATCAAAAAGACTCATTTCATTGTTGGTGTCTTTGATATATTCCAGGAGCAGATTCAAATGACCCGGTGCCCAATATTCGCCAACTGCAAAAAGCTCGTGCCAGGTGCTTTCCCTTAATTTATGCAGCCAATCGAGATAGAAAGATGGAGTGATATGTTTTACTGCATCGAGACGGACCGCGTCAAAATGCACCTGGTCCCAATACCATCTTCCCCAACGTTGCAATTCTTCATTCACAGCCGGATTTCTATAATTTATATCATTAAACATGAGGTAATCATAATTGCCTTTCTCATCGCTGATCATTTTTTCCCACGAATCTCCATAGCTGCTCAAAATTCTAAAAATACCGGTTTCGTTAATATCTGCAGCATAATCCACACCGTTGAAACACATATAATTCCATTCAAATTCTGAATACTTTTTGTTTCTGCCCGGGAAAGTGAATTTGGTATAAGCCTCAATATCGAATGGGGCGGATATGACTTTATTACGATTGTTGGCGTCTACTTTTACCACTTTAAATTTTTCTTTTTTATCCCCACCTGCTTTGTGATTGAGAACAATATCCACCATTACACGCATTCCGGAAGCATGCACTGCGTCAACGGCATCTATATATTCCTGACGTGTGCCGTATTTTGTGCGTACATAGCCTTTTTGATTAAACTCTCCGAGATCATACAAATCATAGATGCCATATCCAACACCATATCCTCCACTTGACCCTTTAAAAGCCGGTGGGAACCATACTGTAGAAAAGCCGAGATCCTTTAAATGGGTAGCGTCTTCTTTTATTTGTTTCCATAAGTTACCATCATTGGGTAGATACCAATGAAAATATTGAATCATTGTACCGTCTTTCATAAAACGTTTTTTTAGGATACATCAAATGAAATGCCTGATAAAACTTCTCAGTCAGGCGGTCCTGCCGTCTCCATGTGACTGTTAGATAGGTGATACTTTTTTAAAGTATGTCACCCCGAAACCTAATAATTTATCCTTGTTTAATTGAATTGTTTGGAAATTTTGATGATTTTTAAACAGGCATTTTTTTTTAAATAAATTTCCGGTTTCAAATTTTGTTTTATCAACGTTTTAAGAGGATGAATACCCTTATGATCACTTAACTACTAAATACGAATCTTGTTCTAAGTGAAGAATTATTAAATGGTATTGAGCTATATACCTTGATGCTAAATGAATAATGGGCGAATTTTCAATAGAGAGAGATGATCGTATTTTTAATGATAAGCTGATTCAAATTGATTACGATAAAGCGCTTGAATTTTTGTCCTTGAATTTCAGCTAGTTCTGCATTAGTATTACCGGAAATTATTGTAATATTTTGAAAGCGAAAGGCATATAAATTATCAGTGTAATAATTGTTACATCAATAGTTATGTTAACTGCTCCCTGTTTAGACTTCCATTTTTGCTACAACTCATTAAATAAAACAAACATTCTGGCCTGGATTTTGAAACGTAAAAAATGGATAAATAGGTTCAGAACTGGTAACAAAAGTTTGGTTTTTAAAGTAAATCATTACCAAACTTATTTATAACTAATAAGAGCCGAATTGTAGCGTTTATTCTATTAAACCATTCTAAAAATTGATCTTTTATTTTTTTCTGAACCTTCCACATTGATACAAAGCAAAGATTACATCATTCAAATTCGGATCTTATGCTAAAAGATGCATTTGTGTGCATATTGTTTCACTTTTTATACTATAAATATTTTGTCCTTACTATTTAAATATTCAGAAGAAAAAATTATTAATAAACTTAAAGAGAGGGACCAAAAGTGTTTTGCTGATGTGTATGATGAGTATTCAGGGGCAGTCTATGGTATCATTTTTAGGATGATTCAGAATACAGAGCTCGCAGAAAAGGTATTACTGGAAACTTTTATAGAAGTATTGGAAAACGTTGAAAATTATGACAGTGAAAAAGAAAGGACTTTTACATGGATTGCAAAAATTGCAAGGCATAAGTCAATGGAAATAGGAAATAATTACAGAGCTATTCCAAAAAACTTAAAGAATAATCAACCACTCAACCGGGAGAAAAGTATCATGGATGACGATGCATGTATCGTTTCCTTGTTACCGGGTCAACAAGGATGCTGTCCCGAAAACGACCAAAAACAAATTATTGACCTTGCTTATTTTGAATGTTTCACCGTGAATGAGATTTCAAAAAGGCTGTTAATCCCACCAGAAGCAGTAAAAATAAAATTAAGAATGAGTATTATGGAATTAAGGAAATCGGGCTAGAAATGCGTGGCTCCCGGACTCTGATATAAGGAGATAACGGAATGGATGCAAATATAGGATTGCCCGGGATTCGGAAGCAACTGACCAGCCCCATCTATTTTACAAAATTAAGTGCTGTAATTTTTGCGTGATAAAATTAAATAATCATGCGTAATAACATTATAATTCGTCAACAGATGCTTGAGCTGATTGACCGGTGGAAGCAAAGCGAGCTTTCACAAAGTCTTTTTGCGAAAGGAACAGATTCCTTTCCATAAATTTTATTATTTGCTTAAACGTTCACGTCATAAGGATACTAAAGAAACTAAAAATGCGGATTTTGTAAGGCTCAAAATAAAAGAGCCTGTTGCTCTCTTTTATGAAAGCTTTGAAAAAAGACAGGGCATCCAGGTGCTAAATTGTTTGGCTCATGCCCGACGTAAATTTATTGATGCAGCACAAAATTATTCCGGGAGAGCTGAAGAAGCATTGCTTCGTTTTCAAAAACTCTATGAAATGGAACGGGTGATCCGGGACTGGAACTTCCCTCCTGAAGATGCTCTGGAGCTACGCCAAAGACAGTCAGTAGAAGTACTTAAAGAGTTCAAGGAATGGTTGACGGATGAATATCAAAAAGTACTGCCTTCCAGTGCTATTGGCAAAGCGATTGCTTATTGTTTGCCTCGTTGGGAGAAGCTAAGCCTTTACACCACCAATGGAATCCTGCAGATAGATAATAATCCGGTGGAGAATGCTGTACGCCCTGTAGCCATCGGTCGCAAGAATTATTTATTTGCCGGAAGTCATGATGCCGCCCAGCGTGCTGCTATGATT
>JBBSUB010000141.1:0-11122 GCA_038235345.1 Chitinophagales bacterium | reverse complement strand
GACAATGATTTTGATAATCTTTATATAATCACCGTTCGAAATTTTTTAGGTACTCACCGCAAGCTTTTGCACCTCACGTATGGTAAACCATCACCCTGATAATCGGTTATGATTTTAGTTTATTGCTTTTAATGAATCTATGCGGATTTAGCCTATCCAGGTATTATAGAATATTCGATTTGGTATCATTATATTCCCTGAAAAAACATACCTGTCGTTTTTTTATAAGCTCCATAATTTGGATATTTATTTTGTAGGAGTTTTTCTTCATAAGCCGCTTTGAATCTGAATAAAATTAGCAGGCTGACAGAAATGATAAGCCTCAACGAGTTTTCGGAATAAAGCGAATACCCAAAAGTGAAAAATAAAATACCGGAGTAAATAGGATGTCTTACATATTTGTAAAGCCCCGACTGAATTAATTCAGCGCTTTCCTTGGGTGTTGGAAAAGGAGAGAGGCTCTTGTTCAAAGTAAGAAGCGAAACAAGTGCAATGATTATTCCCGCAATAGCAATGATAAGTCCCGCCAATTGCAACCAACCAGGAATTGTGAAATCTATTCCCTTAATTCGGAAGAGATAAACCACAAACAAAATGAATTGCAGTCCTACAAAGAAAATATCTTTCGGATTTCTTTTCATCTGTTTTTCTTTCGTTTTTTTAATGATGACTTTAGAAATTAAAAATACAGTAAACAAACAAATTCTTCTAATTTCTATTCTATGTTAGAATAAATTAGAATATTTTTTTTGCCTGACTTCAGACCAGAACCAGGTTAAAGCTGAAGCATGATATAATATTCCTCTTACTCAAGAATGCTCTAATCGCTTAATTTATTCACATACTTTTCTTTAATATGTGACGTTAAATGATGTTGCTTTTTTTTAAAGCAATTGCGGGAAAGCCGAAAACCGGATATAGAGTAGGCAAGAAAATTAAAAAGAATGAAAAAGAAAATTTTTATCACTTCTGTTTTTTTAACGGCAATCATTATTTCCGGAACGATAAACGCACAGGGAATTGCCAGGCCTGTACAAAAAACAATAAGTAGCAATATTAAGAATGACAATGTTACTGTGGTGAGTGTAAATACGACCACAGAAGGTTGCCGTATTGTTGTAGGTAATACCATTATTTCCCCACGGGACGCTGCAAGTGGCCTGCCAACCGGTAAAAGGATGCATAAGCCTTTCGTAATTACCAAAGAGTTTGGGGTGAAATCCTCTGACAATGAATTGCATGAGGTGACAACTGCGCAAAAGCAATCCACCGGAGTACCATCCGCCAACAGAACGGCAGGAGAACCTATTGGAGGAATAGTAGTAAAGGGAGGTAGAAACCCTGGTGGGAGCCAGTTTAACAAGTTAATTGTAGAGGACGGACAGTTCACATTGCCCTCTGATTGTCCCGATGGTGAATACAATATGACGCTATCCTGGAGTTGGGGCGCATCTAATTCAGGCGGTCAAAAAAATTGCCAAAAATCATTTAAATTAACGATGGAAAATGGTGTTTGTAAAGGTATTACCGAAAACGGTATCAAATAAAGAAACAGAACCAGGAAATAAAACTTCCTGGTTTTTTTTTAAGCTTTTTCAATACTAAAGAAAAAAGAAACTATTTACTAAATGGTCTACATGTGAGGGAAATTTAATAGTAAGAATATATTCTACAGATTATTTTTTTGTATTAGGTCACGTCATTTATTTGGGGAATTCGGGGTGGCTGGTTAAAAGATAGAACACTCATCTGATGACTTATTTGTCTCTTCATCCAAAGGATATTGAAATTACTCAGATACTTTTCTTAAACCCGTGACGTTAAATTATGTTGCTTTTTTAAAGCAATTGCGGGAAAGCCGAAAACCGGATAAAAGAGTAGGCACAAAAATAAAAAAATGAAAAGGAAAAATTTTATCGTTTATGTTTTTTTAACGGCAATTATTTCTTCCGGAACTGTATACGCACAGGAAATTGCCCAACCTGTCCAAAAAACAATCACTAAAACCACTGTTAAGAGTAACGAGGTTTCTGTGGTGATGATCAGTGCTACTAATGAAGGTTGCAGTATTGTAGTGGGTGATAGATCTCTTCCCCCAAAAGATCCTTCAAGCGGTTTGCCTACTGGTAAAAGAATGTTTATGCCATTCAGAGTTACAAAAGGATTTAGCGTAAACTCTTCTGACAACGGGTTGCAGGAATTAACGAGTACTAAAAATCCTTCAACAGGGATGTCTTCTACCAATAGAACTGCCGGAGAACCGATTGGAGGAATAATAGTAAAAGGTGGCAGAAACCCTGGTGGTAATCAGTTTGACAAGATCATTGTGGAGGATGGAGAGTTTACATTACCCTCCGATTGTCCTGATGGGGAATATAATATGACACTATCCTGGAGATGGGGAGCATCGCAATCAGGCGGTAAAAAGGATTGCCAAAAATCATTTAAATTAACGATGGTAAATGGTGTTTGTAAGGGTATAAACCAAGCCGGCATAAAATAAATAATCAAAAAACCAGGGAATAAAGTTTCCTGGGTTTTTTGGTTTTTCAACAATAAAATAAACAAAAACTATTTGCTAAATGATCTACCCAAAATGTTTGGTAAGAAAACTTGCGTGCATAAAATATATTCTCCTCCTAATTGGTTTATTTCAGGCGGGAAATTTATTTGCGCAGCGCGATGTGATTTTTAAAAAAGACAGTACGCAAATACGGTGTAAAATTTTAAGTGTAAAGGGGGTAAAATATTCTTATGCATTTATAGATTCTACCAACAAAATTGTAAAAGCCTCTATAGTTAAAAGCCTGGTAGATTCGGTTCGCTACAATATGTATGATTCCAACCTGGTGAACGATAAAACGTTTAAAAGCAAAGAGGTGACAATAGCCAAAAAAGGTGACGAAGAACCTGTGGTAAAGCCTTGGGAATTTACCTTTGGGATAGGACTGAATATTGGTCACCTTCTGGAATTAAATCCACCTTCAGGAACGGATAAAAATAGTTTTTCTGCTACATGAGCATTAGACCTGGGCTTAAATTATTTTGAAGAAGGAAAACGCTTTTTCATGACGAATGAACTTCATTGGATTCTATCTGTTCAAAAAGCCGGATTGAGTAATGGTTCACATATTCAAAGAGCCTCTGATGAATTAAACACGCTTCACGATTTTTCTTTGGCCATGAATAAAAATAATAAATGGAATTTTAACCTGATCGTAAAAAGCAGCACATCTGTTTTGACCATTTTTGATGGAGAGTTTTTTAAAGATTATAATAGCAACGGAAAAACACAAGCCTTTCTCAATCCGTACCAGGTAACCATTTCGCCTGGAATAAAATTTCAACCAAACGACTATTTCAGGTTATCTGTTTCGCCCTATTCGATTAGCTTATATGGCCTTACCAATCTACAAATAGCCAATACAGGGTTCTATACTCAAACGCACGATGGGAATAATAATTTCGATCTTTTTGAGTTTAAACAATTAGGGGCCGAATTAAATATATGGTATGACCGTAAAGTAAAAAAATGGCTTGAAATGCAATATCGACTGGGTGTTTCTTCCGATTACTTTACCAATATAGCCCGGAATGGATTAATGGATGGATTATTTATTACAAAAGCAAAACTCATTAAGGATATATATTTAAGCCATCGTGCTTCCTTGAAGGCAGACCTGGCTGCAAAACCATTTAAGCCTTATTACAATCAGACAATTTTATTGAGTTTTTCCAAAAGTTTTTGAGGAATGAGCAAGTTCGGATCCTTTTGCCGTTGCCGTTTTAAAATGATCAGGCATAAAGATTTTTATTCCCTGTTTTTTTGATGGAGGTATTTTTAGATTATACTGGATTGTTGGTAATTTTGCTAAACATCTTCCCGGTAATAAATTTTATATTTAGAATCTGAATCCTCATTATGTATCGATTTCTAACTCTGTTTACGATCTGTACCATCTTAATTTTCATTGTGCTTTTGATGGGCAGATGTGCAGGTAATGATACCCATGAAAAGAAGATTGATCAGGCTGGAAATGTATATATCGGCGATAAGCAATGCCAGAGCTGTCACACTTCTGAGTATAACGACTGGTTAAAATCAGATCATTTTAAAGCCATGCTGGATCCGGATGATTCAACTGTTTTAGGGGATTTTAATAATGTTTCCTATACCGCTGATGGTGTAACCTCCCGGTTTTTTAAACAGGATGGGAAATTCATCATAAATACGCAGGGCGAAGATGGCAAAAACCATGACTATGAAGTAAAATACACCTTCGGATATTTTCCTCTTCAACAATACCTGATCGCATTTCCCGGCGGAAGAATGCAGGCTACGAGGGTCAGTTGGGATAGCCGGCAGAATAAATGGTTTCATCAAAACGCCGGACAGAAAATTGATTCCCATGATTGGCTTCATTGGACAGGTAATGCACAAAACTGGAACACCATGTGTGCAGAATGTCATAGTACCGACCTCAAAAAGAATTATGACATACAATCGGATAGTTATCATACGACCTATAGCGTAATAAATGTCAGTTGTGAAGCCTGTCACGGACCAGGGAAATTACACGTGGATTATGTCAACAGCAACGATTATAAAGAAGGGATAAAAACAAAAAAATCCTTTTTGTTATTGGATAGTGGGAGTAGTCAATTAACCCAGATAAATACCTGTGCTCCCTGTCATTCTGTGAAAACGAATATCAGTGCCAATAAAATAAACAGCGGTGAATTACTAGATGATTATATTCCTGTTGTTCCCACCACTGAACGCTATTATGCGGATGGACAAATAAGAGAAGAGGACTATGAATATGCCTCATTTCTGCAAAGCAAAATGTTCCGGCAGGGGGTCACCTGCAGTAATTGCCATAATCCACATTCAGGTAAAAGATATTACATGACCAATCAGTTGTGCCTGCAGTGCCATTCTAAAACTTATGATGATCCCACACATACTTTTCATGCGATTAATACAGCCGGAGCTGAATGTAAAAGTTGCCACATGCCGGAGAAAACCTACATGGGAAATGACCTCCGACGGGACCATAGTTTCCGCGTTCCCCGCCCGGATTTGTCCGTGAGATATGCAACACCAAATTCCTGCAATAACTGCCATAAAAATAAAACCGCGCAGTGGGCTGCAGATGCTGTGGTGAAATGGTATGGTCCAAAAAGGAAGTATCATTTTGCAGAGGATTTGATTCCGGGAAGTGAAGGGAATGCGAACAGTGAGGCTCATTTAACCAAACTGCTTGGAGATACATCCGTGCCTCCTATCATAAAAGCCACGGCATTAAACTACCTAGGAGATATATCTACACAAAGTAGTTTGAACACCTTATTGCATTATTTAAAAAACGAGGATGCACAGGTAAGATATGAAGCGCTCAAAAGTTTACGGAATTTTTCTCCGGCTCAATATGTAAATGAACTTGCTCCGTTGCTAAGTGATAAAGTACGCGCCGTTCGAATAGCGGCTGCAGATCTATTTATTGATATCCCAAAACAAAATATCCCTTCCCAATATGCCAATTCATTTTCAATAGCCTCTTCAGAACTTAATCGTTTTGTTCTTTACCAGGCTGATTATGCCCACGGGAATATTTCAATTGGTGATTATTATATGAGGTTGAACGATCTGAAAAATGCTGAAAAGTTTTATCTGAGAGCCCTTCAAAAGGACAGCCTGGCGAATCTCACAAGATTAAACCTGGCGACCCTTTATCATACGGAAGGGAAAAATGAAGAAGCCGTGAATGTTTTGGAATCAGCTAAAAAAGTAGATAATAAAAACCCTGAAATTTTTTACAACCTGGCTTTATTGCATAATGAAATGAACAACCAGTCAGCAGCGCTTCATAATTTTGAACAAGCCTATAATCTTCATCCAGCCAATCCACGCTTATTTTACAATTATGGATTGCTATTGCAAAAAAGCGGTAATAACAGTAAAGCAATCAACGTGCTGGAAACAGGATTGAAAGTGGATAAGAATTCAGCAGCCCTTAATTACGCGTTGGCATACGTCTATTTTCAAGATAAGCAGGTATCCAAAGCCAGGCAGTACGGACTGATTTTAAAGAGATTAGAACCGAATAACCCGGATTACCAACAGTTTTTTTCTGTGTTGGGGATTAACTAATAATGTTTTTTTTAAAAACTGGCTTTGAATAGGCTTGAAGATGTTGAAATATTCAAAGCTCAGGCACAAACTCAGTATGGTACTGCTTTTAAATTGACCATGTACTATAGGTGCGGGGTGCATTTCAAATTGTCGCGGGTTGGTGGAGACACCAACCCGGGGCGAGGTGCCGTGGGCGGTGCCCTCACCGCCTACTTTCAACGCGACGATGCGACATATTGAAATGCACCCTAGGTGCGGAGTTTAAATTTATGATGTGGGAAAAGTCGATGCGCAACTGCCATAATCCTAAAATAAAATATTCCTAATCTCAGAAACAATTTACCTGATAACATAAATGGATTGGTTTTCTTTAGATGAACTTTGCAACGCTTTATTTCTTTAATAAAGAGAAATGGAGAATCTGCCAGATGCGGTTATGTATCTGTGAATCCGTTTCACTTTATAAGAGCGAAATATGGTTCGTTTTTTCTTTTTGAAGGACCACCTGATCACGAGGTTAAATTGAAGTTTTGATGAGATACTTTTTATTTGTTGCTATTCTATTTTTTTGTTCTATAAAATCTATTGCGCAGGTCAGAGAGCCATCACTCAATCATAATGCAAGAACACTGATCAATATACTTGATTATATTTCACTGGATTATGCAAACGCCGTGAGGGATGGAAAAATAATTAATTTGAATGAGTATAATGAAATGCTTGATTTTACAGGGCAATCCATCAATCTTTTCGATTCTATTTCCCGCGAGGTGAAGATTGACAATAAGAACATGATTGAGAAACAGTTATCGCAGGTACTGAGTTTGATCAAAGAAAAAGAGGATAAGCAATTGGTTGGTTCGAAGGCACAGGAAATAAAAAAACAACTTCTTACATTACACCTGGTAGACTTAAGTCCTCAACAATATCCTGATATCAGTAAGGGGAGAGAACTTTATAGCGCCAATTGTCAATCTTGTCATGGTGAGAAAGGAGCAGGTGACGGACCTCTTTCAGCTTCCTTTACACCACGTCCGTTAAGTTTTTTGAGTGATTCTTTTATGCAATTTATTCCCCCGTTACAGATATTCAATATGTCAAGACTTGGAATAAAAGGGACCGGTATGAGAGCTTACGATGAATTATCTGATAAGGAACTTTGGGATATAGCTTTCTATGTAAAATCATTGCCGTTTCAAGACGAACATGCGGGCAAACCCGATTCTCTTGAAAAACTATTCAACCAATCTAAAGCGAATATTTCACTTTCAGACATTTCACAACTTTCTGATAAGGAACTACTGGAAAAATCAGGTAAGAATCATAGTAGAGAGATGCTCGCTGCCATCCGCTTGCATAGCCCCTCCGGAAATGAAAACAACTCTTTGAGCATAACTCTTTCCTTTCTTGATGATGCCCTTAATCTCTATAAAAGTAATAAACCAGCTGAAGCTGAGCAAAAAGTAATCTTTGGCTACCTGGAAGGCATAGAGCCAGTAGAACATCAACTTATGGCGACTGATGGCTCTATAGTGCCTGAACTGGAAAGTAGAATGAATGCAGTGAGGTCTGCAATTAAAGCACACAAACCCGCCACCGAAGTAGAGCAAAAAATTGAGGATGCTAAAGTGAGTATTAGAAAAGCAATGGTATTGATAGATGGACAGACCTATTCATTCTGGTTTTCTTTTCTGATAGCTGCATCTATATTATTACGTGAAGGGCTGGAGGCCGTACTTATTATTATTACGATTCTTGGCCTTCTTAAATCACTAAAGGCAAAGGATGCTATCAAGTGGGTTCACTATGGATGGATAACAGCAGTAATCATTGGTATTGCGAGTTGGTTTCTAACAGGATGGCTTATTTCTTTTGGAGCTCAATACCGGGAGGCGATGGAGGCCATAGGTTCATTAATGGCAGTGGTTATTCTGCTATACGTAGGTTTTTGGTTGCATAATAAAACTGAAGCAAAAAAATGGAAACAATTTGTAGAAGTGCGGGTAACCAAATTACTTGACAATAAAAAAATGGTAGGGCTGGCATTTATTTCGTTTATAGTGGTTTTTCGGGAAGCATTTGAATCGGTTCTTTTTCTCTCATCGCTGCAGATGCAGGTGGATGAAGGAAGCAAGAATGGTATCTGGATGGGGGCGCTTTCATCTATAATAGTGGTGATTATCCTTTCTAAATTGCTGGTACAATTCTCTGTCAAGATTCCCATTCAAAAACTATTTAAATATTCGTCTATTGTTATTTTGATATTTGCTGTAGTGCTTGCCGGGCAGGGAGTTCATGCATTCCAGGAAGGCGGGTGGGTATCTGTAACCGGGATTCCGATCAATTTTCATTCTAACGTCCTGGGTATTTATCCTACATTAGAAACTTATGCTGTGCAGTTGATAATTTTATTGATTTTGATGTCGATATTATACCTTAAAAAATTACCGGGAATACGTCACAGGGCGCAAGTTGTTCATTGAGGATGAAAGTCTATCAATCCATTTTGCTTTATCTAATGTGGTATGGCTTCCGGTGTATTGCGATTTTTGAAACCGGGCTTAAGAATTTAATAATACATCCAATTGGTTTCATTACCAATCCATTTGTATTGATTAGTTTATCAATGATTATTAAATGAAGAAATAGCCAATTTTTCTATCTTTTTTTTAGCCTTTTATTCGTAACAGGTAAATCTCGTTAATCATTGCAAAAACAACTCTTTTATACCATTTTAAAAATCTGATAAAGAAAGTAATTAAATTTTGTCAGGTTTTGAAAATGACTACGACTTATCATTCGAACATATTTTTTTTTTAAAATAGATTATAAAGTAAGATAATTTATTTCGTATTTGAACTTGTTATGGGGCTTGCAACTATTAGATTTTAAAGACAACTTATTGTTGCTGAAATATTTGGTTAGCTAATGGTTAAGATAGCTCAATGATATTAATTTTACAGTTATGATTTTTTATTTAACAGGCTTGAAAATGAAGATGAAATGAAACATAAAAATGGGAGTTGAAGAAAATAAAAAAGATCCGGGTATTATAATCAGAGCATGGGTAAACTTGTATTCCGATAAATTGTACAGTTGGTGTTTGCATAAAACCGGAAGTAAGGAAATTGGGGAAGACCTGGTGCAGGACACTTTTATGGCAGCGTTCGGGGGAATGAATAAATTCGAAGAGAAAAGTGATCCCAAAACATGGCTTTTTAGTATTTTGAATCATAAAATTGCAGACTATTTTAGAAAGTTATACCGTAATCCTACCATAACTGAAGGCGGGATAAAGCAATCTTCCGAAGCTCCTTTTTTTGAAACCTATTTTGATGCAGATGGTAGCTGGTTAAAAGAACAGAGACCGGCGACCTGGCCACAGGAAGACGCTCATCTGCCCGATAATGCAATATTTGTAAGAGTATTACAAACATGTATGGGCAAACTCCCACCTGATTGCTATACAGCCATTCAGTTGATGTATCTTGAAGAAAAGAAAGGAGAAATAATTTGTCAGGAATTACAGATTACACCTACTAATTTTTGACAGATATTACACAGAGCAAGGTTGCAACTTAGAAGATGCCTGGAAATCAACTGGTTTAAAAAGTAGTAAAATGAAAAAGATAATGCAATGGATAATGCTTTCCTGTAGAAAAGCAACTGAGATGATTGAAAAGAAGTTACTGATAAAACTTTCTTTCAAACAAAAGGTCCAATTGAAGATCCATAAAAGATTATGCGATGCCTGCACTGCTTATGAGAAACAAAGTAAAAATTTGGATGAATTATTTTATAAGCATTTTAAAAATATTGACACCACACCCCCGGAGACTACGATAAATGAAGACTTAAAGAAGAAGATTATAGATTCGCTGCCTGAAAACTGAACGGAAGCAATGTTCAACAAAAACAAAATGTATCGGTGATAAAAATCAATTGATTTAACTTTAAGGTGAGGTGTCTGTTTTTGATTTTATGAACGGTAAACTTTATTCATAGGCTAAATTATTACGTCATGCCCAAAAAGATTTCACCCGAACAGAAAAGATTAGATGAAAATTATCTTGAGCAAAAAAAATGGTTAAGGTGGGGGCCTTATTTATCTGAAAGGCAATGGGGCACAGTAAGAGAGGACTACAGTGCAGATGGTGATGCGTGGAATTATATTACACATGACATATCACGTTCAAAGTCCTACCGTTGGGGTGAAGATGGAATTGCCGGAATTTCTGATGATAAACAACGAATCTGTTTTGCAATTGCTCTGTGGAATGGTAAGGATGAAATATTGAAAGAAAGACTTTTCGGGCTTACACCAAAAGACGGAAATCATGGCGAAGATGTAAAGGAATTGTACTATTATCTTGATAATACGCCTACTCATTCATACATGAAATATTTGTATAAATATCCTCAGGCGGCTTTCCCATACAGTGAGTTAGAACAAGAGAATAAAAGCCGCAGCAAGAATGAGGACGAATACGAAATTAGTGATACCGGTGTATTTGATGATAGCCGTTATTTTGATGTTTTTATTGAATATGCTAAAAATAGTGAAGAAGATATTTGTATTAAAATCTCTGTACACAATAGGGCAGAACAAAAGGCACCGATTACTGTACTACCCACTTTATGGATGCGAAATTTATGGTCTTATGGACTGATAAAAGAAAAACCGATTATAGAATTGATGGAACAAAACAGTGATGTTTGTGAAGTGAAAATTACTGATGCCAAAATGGGAAAATATTCATTTTATTTTCAAACTCCTGAAAGGGTTTTATTTACCGAAAATGAAACGAACATCCAACGTTTGTATGATGAGCCCAATCAAAATCTTTTTGTAAAAGATGCTTTTCACGATGCAGTTATTACTAATAATTTTCAAATATTTGAGGATAAAAAAAGTGGTACCAAATGTGCACCGGCTTATCATTTTGAGGTGGAAGCGCAAAGCTCTGTTACTATTCAATGCCGTTT
>JBBSUB010000140.1:0-11175 GCA_038235345.1 Chitinophagales bacterium | reverse complement strand
TAGTTCGGAGTTGTCGACTCCGAATGTCTGTCAAGTTGTAGGTCGGAGTTTGTAGTTCGTAGTTGTCGGCACCGAAGGTCAGACAACGGGCAACATGAAGTCACACTATAAATTATAAAAACAACCTCAGTCAGAAAAGTTTTTCGATCGCATAGTAGAGAATAACCGGTCTGACCTTCGGTACCGACCTATAACGCACAGCTCACAGTTCCTTATTCGTGCAATTTGTGCTTAAAATTCGTGTTTAAAATTTGGCTTTCCCCAATAAATCTTTCCCAAAATCGAAAAATACTTTTCCCGAAAAGGAAACCCTTTTGTTGGTCCTCTCATGACCTTTAAGGAAATTAAATATTTCCAATGAGTAATAAAATTATAGATACACAACAAGGTCACTGGCTACTTTCAAAAATGGGAAAAAGAGTATTACGCCCTGGTGGGAAAGTATTAACTGATAAATTAATTGAAGGCCTTAAAATCACACCGGCAGATAGGGTTCTGGAATTTGCTCCAGGCATGGGATATACTGCCATGCAGGTATTGAAGAAAAAGCCCAAAACATATACAGGAATTGAACTGAATGAAGAAGCTGCCCAACTTCTTCGAAAAAAGATCAATGGAACCGACCGGCAAATCATCATTGGTAATGCGGCAAATGTTCCGTTGAAAGATGGATGCGCGGATAGAGTATATGGTGAAGCCATGCTGACCATGCAGGCGGATCATAAAAAAACAGAAATCATTAAAGAAGCACACAGATTATTAAGAAAAGGTGGATTATACGGTATTCATGAATTGGGGTTGACTCCTGACAACCTGGACAATGCCACTAAAGCAACAATTCAAAAGGACCTGTCGCTCTGCATTAAAGTAAACGCACGGCCACTCACCGGCCAGGAATGGGTTACCTTATTAGAAAAAGAGGGCTTCAAAATACTAAAGATCGAGACCAGTCCGATGCTGCTTTTAGATACAGCCAGAATCATTGATGATGAAGGATTCTTCCGCAGTTTAAAGATTGGTTTCAACATCCTTCGCCAGCCAAAAGCAAGGAGAAGAATTAATGAAATGAGGTGCGTTTTTAATCGGTATAAGCCGCATATGAATGCAGTGGCGATAGTGGCTCAAAAGACATAGTTCGAAGTTCGGAGTTGTCGGCACCGAAGGTCAGACAACGGGCAGTTCGGAGTTGTCGGCACCGGCGGTCAGACAACGGGCAGTTCGGAGTTGTCGGCACCGAAGGTCAGACAACGGGCAACCTAAAGCAGTCCTTCAGACAAGAAAATCTACCTTTAGCGCAAGAGTTTGGTTTAGCAAAGAGGAAAGTTTGTGATTAACCGGTCGATACGCTTGTATTTTTGCGGCCTGAACAATTTGGTTCCGATGAATCCCGTCAGAGAAAATGAGCTTTCTTCGTTTTATGGTTCAGACCGCAAAAGCGTTCCGACCCGGCTTCATCCTTCGATACCGACCTAAATCTTGCAATTCGTGGTTAAAGTTGTCGGCACCGGAGGTCAGACAACGGGCAACCTGAAGCAGTCCTTCAGACAAGAAAATCTACCTTTAGCGCAAGAGTTTGGTTTAGCAAAGAGGAAAGTTTGTGATTAACCGGTCGGGACGCTTGTATTTTTGCGGCCTGAACGATTTGGTTCCGATGAATCCCGTCAGAGAAAATGAGCTTTCTTCGTTTATGGTTCAGACCCCGAAAAAACGGGGCAGGCAGCAAAAGCGTTCCGGCCCCGCTTCGTACCCGGATTACCCTACTTCTTACGCGGACTATGGATCAGACCGCAAAAGCGTTCCGACCCGGCTTCATCCTTCGATACCGACCTATGCCGTAAAATTCGAAGGTCGTAGTTGTCGGCACCGGAGGTCAGACAACGGGCAACCTGAAGTAATCCTTCAGATAAGAAAACGACCATCAGCGCAAAGTTTGGTTTAGCAAAGAGGAGATTAACCGGTCTGACCTCCGGTACCGACCTATAACGCTGTCCTCAATTCGTGTAATTCGTGCCTAAAATTCGTGTTTAGAAATCAAAATTCAATGCCAAAGGCATTCAATCGCTACATCCACTCTCTTTCCGATGTCTCCACCTGGTACATCCAATAATTCACGTATTTTTTTATCGTGGAAAAATTCGCGAATTTAAATTCCAGATCTCCACCTGCGGTATGCAACGTCAGGTGCCCGACATTCGATTTTACATGCCATGGATATTGCTTTGTCGTCACAGCCTGGATTTTAAACGGCTCCATCATTTCTGTGCTGATATCCCAGATGCCGCTTTTCTTAATGATAAAATCGTCATGAACAAACAGGCGGTTATTTAAATAACTGATATAAATTAAGAAGTAAACGACGATGAGGTAAATAGGTAAACCAATCAAAAAAGGCGTCCATACTGCTTTTATCCAGGATACAATCAGTGCAATGATCACGGGAACCAGGATAAATTTATTTACGGAGGAGATTATCCGACGAATGGTTGGTTTGATCATAACTCCTTTTACCGGCTGTGCACCAAATATTAACCGGATGATTTCCTGGCCTTCCTGCTCATTAAAGCCCGGCAGATGAATAGTCGCCTTTTTATCCTTGTGTATATCGCTGGATGCCTGCGATATAAACATGCGTGTGAGGTTCATTTTCCGCTGGAAAAAATTTGTCACCAATCTGACTAACTGCACTTTTGATGGCTGAATAATGGTATTTTTTGTATTCAGTAATCCATAGGAAAACTGCAAGGAACGCCCGTGTTTTTTAATAGTAAAATCAAAATAGACAATGATATAACGAAACAGGTTAAACAAAAAGACCAGGAGAAGCAATGCCCCGGCGACAATCAAAATATATTGGGATAAATGAATGTTAGAAAGATATTCTGTAAATTCACTTTCCATTTCATTGTCCTTGAAAATAGATTCCTTCAGCTTATTATAGACTGTAATGAAAAAAGCAATGATCAATCCCAGGCTTTTCAGGTAATCCGATGTAACGGCTATTTTCACGAGACTTCCGAGGGAAATCTTAATCCGGGAAACATCCGTTTTTTCAGGAGCAGTACTTACGATGCTTTCATTTTGGGATACTTTTTTTTCTTCAGAGATCTTCCCGGACAACAGCCGGTCCCGGATGTATGAGGCGGTCTGTCTGGAAACTGCACGGATTTTGGCTTCATTTTTAGCACTTCCTGCCGTTTCTATTTCTACTTCATAGACATCAATGAGCCTTTGAATAAACGATTGATTGATATTTACCTGCTGAATTTTTCCAAAACGTACAGCAACTCTTTCTTTATTAAAAATTCCCTTCTCAACTATAAATTCTTCTTTTTCTTCATCAATATAAAATAAGAAATTACGGTAATTCAAATACCCGATAACTATTATCCCGATAAAAACTGCCAAAATCCCCAGCAGGGCTATTACCAAACCGATTTTACTTATCTTAAGAAAAAGAATTAAAATTACCGGCCACAATATTTGCATGCCTACCTTAAAGGCAAAGAGCATTTCAATGATCACTCCCACCGCTGCCTGGCGTTGTGGGATGCTATAATCGACTATTTTATCATTTGATGGAATCATATTTCAGCCCCTTCATTCTTTAAGTTCTCCTCTTTATTTTTAATACGAAGCATGATCAACTCCTTTATTTTATCCGCATCGTCTTTCGATAAACCCGATATTTTCAAATCACTGGAGGCACCTCCGGCGGTGTAAATCTGCAATTGAGCTAATTTATAATACCGGGAAACAAACCCTTCATTTAACGCGACATGTTGAATCCGGGTAAAAGGGATGATCGTTGTGATGGTCGCTAAAATTCCATGTCGGTAAATAATATCTCTTTCCCGTATAGCATAACTTCTTTTTGAAAAAGCCATTTTCTGCAGAAAAAATACAGCTAGCATTATGACCACATATCCGGATAATATATATACCTGGTTCCCCCGCATGTCCGATAAAAAAGAAAATCCGGTCACGAATCCGCCAACTACCAGAAAAACGATGAGAAAATTAATGACCAAAACCGTCCAATAATTCTTCTGAATAGGAGTCATTTCTGCTTCCTCATATTTTGGAAGGGAGTCGATTTGTATCACTTCATTTGTAAATGGAATCATAAATGGTTTCAGATTTTGGTGGTCAGGATTCCAAATGTAAAGGAAGTGAATGAGAAAAATAAATTAAAGATCATTATTATAAATAATCTGATTTCTTTCTTCTCCTGCCAAAACGGGGATTTAAATCCGGAAAATAAACACCCTGTCAAAAAAGCACAAATTAAAACGAAAGCCCATTAACAGATGGTTTTGCCACAATGACACAATTACTTGCGTATTGTTATTAAAGTGAAGACTATATTTATAAAGTACTATTAATCAATGTATAATAATAAAAAATAAACTGCAAAAAAGCAATAATTAGCTCTTTCTCAGGAATTTAATAGTTTAACCTCTAACTATTAATTAGTTGACAAGTATTATTACAAAGAATTTATAGCATCGATATATTTAAATATTGTTCACTTTAAAACTCATCCAATAAATATCCCCATGGCTCCAAATATGAGACACAATTTTTAATCAATATGTCTTGCTATCTGGTAAAGCTTCTTCTATTAAACTATATATTCGTTTTTATTGTATAGTGATCTGTCAAGGCTGATTGCAAAAATTTAAAATAAATGCTCCCCTCCTATCAGTCTCCTTTCGTCTAACGAATGAAGAGACCAACAGATCATTTGTAGTCACTAATTTTAAAAATCTGTTTTTACCATAAACCCTTTATTACTTTTCCGAAGAAGTTATAGAGTGCTGCAAAAAAAAGGTTTTCTAATATTTATACCATACGATCAGGATATTTAAAGCGGTTGTTCAGTATCAGAAGAAGTAGGTTTCAGGAGTCAGGTATCAGCTTCGAGCTATCAGTTTTAGTTATAAGCTATCAGAAAATCGATACGGAGTTAATAGGTACTTAGATAAAAATGGCATTAATTGTGTCGAATATATAATCCACTATTTTTTTTAAAAATAAAAATTTCAAATCATGGTAATCACAATTAAAGAAGTAGCCTCGTTAATGTCCATCTCAATGGCAATGTCCAAATACTTTCCTTCAGTTGATAAATTTTATAATGCAGTAGAAGCAACTGAAAGAACAACTACTGAAATGCTACATTCACTTAAGAAGTTTGTTCTGGAAGAAAAAGATAGTAAAGAGAAGGGGGAGTATGAAGGAATGGCCAGCTGAGCTAGTTTGGAGTTTATAGTTTTTAATTTATAATTAGTGGCAGCGTATTAAGGCTTGGTTAACGGCTCATTGCTCAAAGCAGATGGCTTTAAAATTCGTGTAATTGTTTTTAGTTGTCGGTACCGCAGGTCAGACAACGAGCAACTAAAGCTTTCTACGAAATAACAGAATTAGTTATCACAGTTTTAAGCTAAACTTGAGATATAGCCGGTCCGACCTGCGGTGCTGACCTAACTCCAAGGCTTATAGCCGGTCTGACCTGCGGTACCGACCTAAACCAGGGCTTTCAACCTGAAACCTAAAAAGCCTTTCCCGATAAGTGCGTTTACGCTCTCTGCTGATATAAATGCTGCTGAAATTCTACAAATAGCCTGCTGATACCCGACACATCGCCCAATACTCCTTTTGCATCTTCCAGAGATTGATATTTGTTCGTGAGCAGGATCGGTAGTTTTTCCTGGTCCAATTCTTCTACGCCGGTTTCAATGTATTTGCTCAACACAAATTCAATAAACTCTTTTTGCTTATTATCTAATAATGCAAATATGGTGGCTTGTGCTGCTGCCACTCTTGCTTCTCTTGTCATTGGTTTTGTGTTGCTGTTAAACACATATTCCAACACATCAAACCAATCGCTTTTTTCTGCATCTATTAGTTTTTGCAACGCGGTCAGTTCATCTTTTCCAAAACCTGCTTCGTCCAGTTTCTCCAGGAGTGTGCGCCGGGTCATTGGATTGCTCCAAAGCGTGCGCAATTCTTCTTCACTTTTAAACAGATTGGGCAATTCTCCAAAGAGGTTATTTAAAAACTCTTCGGCTGAAATGGGTTTCCCGTCAAGGCTCCAGAAGGAAGTGGACATCATAGATTGAATTTCCCTTTCCTTTCCGTCTCTTAGTTTTACTTTTATTTTTTTGCGCTTGTTACAAGTACAGGATAGTTCCCCGCAAATTTCACAAGGCTCCTTCGGTTTCTTTTCGCAAATACACGGAGATTGTTCACAAACTTCACACGGGTGAGGTGGTGGAGCGATAACTATGGGACATTCACAAACTACTTTCCCGCAAATGTCACAAGGTTCTGCCTCTCCATCCCATTCCGGATCTGCGAAGTGGTGATAAGCATTGACAAAATCATAGATTGTAAAAAAATCCTTTCCTTCAAACAACCGTGTGCCGCGACCAACTATCTGCTTAAATTCGATCATAGAATTGACCGGACGCATCAAAACAATATTGCGGATATTTCTTGCATCAACGCCTGTGGACAATTTTTGAGAGGTGGTTAATATGGTCGGGATTGTTTTTTCATTGTCCTGAAACTCCCTTAAAAACTGTTCGCCAATTTCTCCGTCATTGGCAGTTACCCGGACACAATAATCCGGATCGTTTGTTTTTTTGTATTGATTTACCAGGTCGCGCACTGCCGCAGCATGATCCTGCGTGGCACAAAAAATAATGGCCTTTTCCTTTTGGTTGGCATCGTTCATATAAATCTGAACTCGTTTTGCTTCCCTTTCCTTTATCTCTATTATCTTATTGAAATCAGCTTCTTTATAAATCTTTCCTTCTTCAATTTCACCTTCTATTAATTGGTCATCGCTGGTGTAGATATAATCATCCAGAGTGGTCTGAACGCGTTTTACTTTGAAGGGTGTCAGAAAACCATCGTTGATTCCTTCTTTGAGCGAATAGACATAGACAGGTTCGCCAAAATACTTGTAAGTATCCACATTGTCCTTGCGTTTAGGTGTGGCAGTTAAGCCCAATTGAACAGCCGGTGAAAAATATTCCAGAATACCTCTCCAGTTTCCTTCATCATTTGCTCCGCCACGGTGACATTCATCTATAATAATCAGGTCGAAATAATCTGAAGGATATTGACCAAAATTAAAGCCTTCATTTCCATATTCTACCGACGGATCTGCTGCTGCAAGCATGGGTTCTTCTACGGATACAATTTCCGGTTTCTTTGCAACTTTGGCATTCGTCATAAAGGTTTGGAAAATGGAAAAGAAGATACTGCCATTGGTTGGCACTCTTCCGGCCTTGCTGATTTCTTTGGGGCTGATCCGTACAAGCGCATCATCCGGAAAGGCTGAAAATGCGTTAAAGGCCTGGTTGGCTAATATATTTCTATCTGCTAAAAACAAGATCCGTGGCCTTCTTGATTGATAAGGAATGGTTGATCCTTCAGAATGATCTTTTCCGGGATTCATTGCCGAAAGGTTCCACCGGGTTTGAAATAATTTCCAGGCTATTTGAAACGCAATAGCCGTTTTTCCGGTTCCGGTAGCCAGTGTTAATAAGATCCGGTGTTCGTTTTTGGCGATTGCTTCCAGAGTTTTGTTTACGGCTAATTCCTGGTAAAAACGCGGTTGCCAGGTACCGCTTTTATCTTCAAAGGGTATGGCACTAAATTTTTCCCGCCATTCGTTTTGTACAGCAAAGGTTTTATCCCAAAGTTCCTGCGGGGAAAGATAATTGGCAACCAAACCTTCCGCGCCCGTTTTCATGCAGATACTGTAAATCTCTCTTCCATTGGAGCTGTATGTCGTTTCCAATTCCAGTTTCGTGGCGTATTGTTTGGCCTGTGCCACTCCTTCACCCACTTCTAATTCATCGCTTTTGGCTTCTATTACGGCAAGCTTTATTCCTTTATACACCAACACATAATCTGCACAAAGTTTCCGTGCGCGTACACCGCCGGTTTGTATTTTACCTGCGGTAATATTGTATTCCCGAAGAATTTTGGAGTCTTCCACAAGGCCCCAGCCACAAGCTTTTAGTTTTGGGTCAATGAGTTCTGCCCTGGTTTCTGCTTCGTTCATATGTTTTAATTTTCTTCGTAGTAATAAGAGTAGTCAATGCCTTTCATAAACATTTCTCTACTATCTATTTCTGTGGTTAAAGCATTTTTCAATAGCTTTTTTAGTGAACTGCTATTTGCCGAACTTTTTACCATTGCGTTCATATATTCATTCTTGCCAATTTTACTCCAATCCACACATTTTTTCAGACGTTTTTTTAATATCAAATCCAGCCATATTCGGGTGCTTCTACCGTTGCCTTCCAGAAACGGATGTGCAATATTCATTTCTACATATTTGTTCACAATTTCCTCAAAGGTGGTTTCGGGCATTGCTCCAATTTGTTTAAGGGTTTCTCCCAAAAAGCGTGAGACAGCAAACTGAAAACCGCCTTTTGAAATATTCTTTTGCCTTATTTGTCCCGCAAAATCATACAAGCCGCCAAACAAATAAGCGTGGATTTGCTGTAAGCCTTTGGCAGTTCCAACTTCTATGCCGTTGATAAAAGAACTGTCAAACAAGGCATACGCTTTTGTTTTGCTTTTGCCGTCAATACTTTCATCGCTGTATGTAAACCATTCTATAAATCGGTTGGCTTTTGTTCCCGGAAAAGTTTTGCCTAAGGAAATAATGCCATTGTAGTCCAACATATCGGCTAAACGCATTTTGCCATCGGGTGCAAGAAATTTCAACTGGGTAGTAGCACTAACCACTTCACTGTTTTCTTTTTTCAGTTTGGTTTTCAGATATTTCCAATAGTTGCGGGTTTTGGTGTAGTCGTTTTGGTTGGTAAGAACAGCAACAATGTCTAATACGCTGAACCACCACTTGGCGTTTTCTTCGTCCCATAAGGCACGCACTTCACGGTCGTCAAAAAATCGTATGGAAATTTTTGCGTTCATACTTCTACTGCTGTTGTTTTTAACTCTCCACTAAATGCCTTTTGCAACACACTCTTTTTCAATTCTTCCAAATCAAATATTTATTGTTGATAAATGGATTCTAATTTTTTGGTTTCGATGGATAAAGCATCCAGTTTTTGAACGATGATTTGTTGATCTTTTAAGGATGGTAACGGAATTGGGTATGACTTTAATTTTGTTCCATTTATGTTTGCTTGATTAACGCTTGAAATCACAACGGTGTTACCATAATCTTTTGCCATTTTACTATTCAGGTAATAATTCAGGTAATCAGCATCAAGCAAATTTGCTTTTCTATGAATGCGAATTAAATATCCTGCAAAAATTGAAGGCATCTCACTTTTATAGATTGCTGTTTTGCCAACTAATTCAGGACTGTTTGTTCTGTTAAATAAAACATCATTATGTTTAAGAAGGTATTTTGTATTATCTTCTTCATCATCTGAATAAACAAGACTATCCCAAGTAAAACTCCCATTTTGTATATTTCCCATTCTTAGAACTGGTAATTTTCCTTCTGGTGTTGATTTAGTGGAAGACCCATATTCAACTCTTGAACATACTTCGCCTAATTCCTTTACAATCCATTTTTTATTATACAAAATATTATCAAGCGTACAATCAAAAAGCTCTTTAGCATTTTTGAGGTTTTGTTCGGCATTGGCTTTTGCCTTGTCTATGGCGGCAAAGGTTTCATCTAATATGGCTACGATGCGTTGTTGTTCGGGTAGGGATTTGGGGTATCGAAGAGCAATACTTTTTACATCTGTATCAGTAACTGCCGGATAACTTGCTCCCTTTTGCATCTTTTCCATTTGCTCATTAAACTCATCTGTAAGTAAGAAATAGAAAAGATATTTATTAAATATGAAGTCCTTGCCTCTTAAAACAAAATAGCCTGTACTGCAAACTTGTTTGTTATATTCTTGTGTAATTAAAGCAACCCGGCTATGTGTTGGTCTTACAGTTGCAAAAATCACATCATTTGTTCTAACCAATTTTCTTGCTCTGCTAGGCGCATCTTTTCCTAGTAAAACAGTTGCATTATCAATTTCTTTAGTTTCTTTATTTACGCTTGAAACATCTAAATAAATAAATGTCTCGTTAGATTTTTTTCGTGGGTCAATTGTTTCCGTTTTAACCAACACTTCACATAACTTCTTTATTTCCCAATCTTTCCTCATATCAGTTCCATTATTGAATTTAAAATATTCTCACTTTCTATCTGAATCAGGATTTTCCTGATTTTATCACATGCAGGAATTCCTTTGTGCCATCTATTGTATTCCAATTTATCTTGTACATTTTTTCTTATCTTTTAATCCTGTAAATCCTGATTCTGACCGTTTACTTCTCTCATAAATCTAAACTTTTTGGCAACATTAATAAAAAAGGTAAGGCTTTAGAATAATCTAATTCAGAATATTCCAAACCTGATTTTCGGATATTTTGATAATAGGTTTGGTGTTGCAGGTAGTAATTTTTTTCACTCTGTAAATACCAGGCCTTTTCGCCAAGATGTTGCGCAATAAACCATTTTTCTATAAGCCGCGCACTGCGCCCGTTGCCATCATTCCAGGGATGAATTTTTACAAAAACCAATTGTATAAAGGCAGCATAATAAAATACTTCCCGGATAGTCATTTTTAGTTTGACCAATAAAGCTACATCATGGTAAAATTTATCCATTTCTTCTTTTAGTTCAAAAGGTGAAACGGCCACATATTCTATCCGGCCATCATCGGTCGTCACATACATATTTTGAGTACGCAATCTGCCCTGGTAACTGTCGGCTACAATATTTTGGGCCAGTAGCCTATGCGCCTCACCTATATTGGCAGCAGTCAATTTATTGCCTTGTGCAAATAAATAAGCATCGTATAAATCGTCCGTTTTTTTGGTGTAATCAGGTTGAAAAGATATGCCCATGCCTTTGTGCTTAATGTAGCTGTCTAATTCAATATTTTCTCCTTCTATTTTACTGCTAAATACGAATGCTACAGAAATGTAAAAGCTGAACGTATTTGTGCTGATTTCAGCATCTTTCAAAGCTTCAAATTTTTCCCGGATGTCGCCAATTTGCTCCAGGTATTGCTTGAGTAAATGGGATTGTATGATTTTCAAACTATCCATGCAGCAGTTCATTTATGGTTTCCAAAATTTCATTGGTTTCTGCATCTAATTCACGCATTG
>JBBSUB010000139.1:0-11256 GCA_038235345.1 Chitinophagales bacterium | reverse complement strand
GGGCCGGGATTAGAAAATATTCTTGACACTGAATTCGGTTTTATTTCAGGTGCTATTGACCTTAAATATTCGACACTCACCTGGATCAATGACGGTTTGATGGTCATTTTCTTTTTATTGGTGGGCCTGGAAATTAAGAGAGAACTGGTAGAGGGCGAGTTGTCCTCACCAAAAAAAGCAGCTATGCCTATTTTGGCGGCATTAGGTGGTGTAATTGTACCTGCTTCCATTTATTATTTTTTTAACCAGGGAACCGAAACTGCCGGAGGCTGGGGTATCCCCATGGCTACAGATATTGCCTTTGCCATTGCAATCATTACCATGCTTGGGAAAAAGGTCCCCCTTTCACTTAAAATTTTTCTTGCGGCACTTGCTATTGTGGATGATCTGATGGCCATTTTGGTCATTGCAGTTTTTTATACTTCTGAGTTGCACTATGCATACCTGCTATATGCAGGACTTCTATTTGTAATGCTGATTGTGTTTAACCGTATGGGTGTAAAAAAACTATACATGTATATTATTCCCGGCGTATTTATCTGGTATTTTGTACATCATTCCGGTATTCACGCCACTATAGCGGGAGTATTGGTGGCAATGACTTTACCGACTACGCCGGATGATAAAGAATCACCCCTGGAGAAATTAGAGCACATGCTTGTAAAGCCAGTGAATTTTCTCATCATGCCCATTTTTGCCCTGGCAAATACCAATATTAAATTCCAGGAAGAAATGATTGCGGGCTTAACAACACCGCTCGGCCTGGGAATTATTTTAGGATTACTTGTCGGAAAACCAGTCGGTATAGCCGTCATCTCCTGGATAGCTGTTAAGCTGAAAATATCCAGTTTGCCCGATAAGGCTGCCTGGATGCAAATTATTGGCGTAGGTTTCTTAGCTGGTATTGGGTTTACCATGTCTATATTTATTTCAGTTCTTTCATTTACAGGCCAGACATTACTGCTTTCAGAAGCCAAGTTTTCCGTATTGGTGGCTTCCATTTTATCAGGGGTCATAGGCGCGTTGATTTTAACGGCGTTCGCCAAAAAGAAATAAAATCCTTATTCTGTCAATCTTTAAAATCGGTCAAAAAAATGAAACATATTATCGTACCAACAGATTTTTCTGATAATGCACTTAAAGCAGCAAAGTTTGCCCTGTCTTTGGCAAAGGATTTAGAAGCACAGTTTTCTCTCGTTCATGCTTACCAATGTTTCCGGTCAGGTTTTCAATCAGACAGATCTAATTTGGAAGATGAGGTTCGCGCAAAAGAAGAGGCCGAAAGAGAAATGGATATTTTTATTCAAAAATTGCAGCAAAACGGGTATAAAGTACCGGTAAAAAGTGAATGTATTGAAGGGACATTGTTGGCACTCATAAATCAGATTAAGAATGATACTGCCAATACCGTTATTGTTATGGGAACGACAGGTGCTACAGGTATAAAATATCATCTCATCGGCTCCAATACACTCTTTATTGCGAAAAAGACTTCTTTGCCTTTATTGACCGTTCCAATGGGAATAGAAAATTGTGAAATTAAAAAAGTAGCTGTCTTTACTGATTACAAGGAAGAGGACAAAAAGAATCTTTCTAATTTACGGTCATTTTTTGGGAACAGTAAAGTGTCTTACCGGCTTTTTCATATCCACGAAAAAAAGGAATCTCCCCTGCCTGCTGATTATGAAAAACTGGAGAAATGGGCAGAGGAATTAAAAATAATTTGCGGAATAGGTGATCTGTCGTATGAACTTGTAGTAGGCATAGAGAATGCAACATTAGTCAATGATATTGCAAAAAGAGAAGATATTGATTTACTAACCCTGACTATGGTCGGGCAAAATTTCTGGGACAGGTTATTTGAAAAGAGTTTGTCAAAAGCCATTATCCTGCAGGGAACAACGCCGGTATTTATTCAGCATTAATATAGTTTGAAGTTTGAAGTTTGTAGTATCCCGACAAGCCTCGGCCTGTGTTTTGAGGGAAATAACTATTTATTAAACAGTGGATGGAGTTCGTAGGTTGAAAAATTCGTGTAATTAGGGTCTAAAATTCGTGTTTAAAATTGGGAGTTTTATAGAAGTTTTTAGTGGCTAATAGCTCATAGCTCACAGCTCTTTCACTCCTTCGTTAAATGCACATTTATACCGTCACCTTCTCCCCAGGGGGCAAGCTTTAAGACAGAAAAACTTTTGCTCTTAAATCGCCATGCCCTGGATAGGAATTTAAGTTCAGCCGGTGTATCGGGTAAGCTAATGATCAGTTTTCCATAATCATCATTGGAGCTCCATGTTCCGGGATAAGTAATCCCATTTTTAATAGCCTTCATCGGGCCATGGTAATAATCTATTTTAGACAATATAAAAATATATCCTGTATAGTTCGTTGTAAGTACAGTTCCATTATCATCAGCGAAACTCACGACAAAATTTTGATTCAATAAATTCTGCTCAAATAATTTTTCCTGCAATGATCCCATGTTTTTTTCTTTTTTACAGGAGATCAAAAACACAAGAGGAAGAAGAAATAATAAAGGATATTTTTTCATAACGAGCAAGGAATAATAATGATTCAAATATGGAGAAACAATATATTAAAGGTAAAGTTATTCTATTTTTTGACTTTCGCAAACAAGAGTGCAATTTTCATTATTTTAGTTATAGGCTAAAGTTGCTCTCTTAAAAATCATCTCATAAACAACTTTTAGAAAGTAATCTTACCCATTCCTAAAAAAGGGTATCTTTAAAATTGAAAAATAAGTATGCATTATTTCCGCATTTTAGTCTTGTTGACAGTCTTTATTCTGTTCTCTCAATTGCTTGTTGCTCAACAAAGCGGAGGGAATCCTCCTTCAATTAAATGGAGCCAGGTGAACACTCCTGCCGCAAGAATTATATTCCCAAATGGGTTGGATTCTACTGCTAACAGGATAGCGAATATTATTTCTTTTATTCAAAAACCTACACAAAAGACCATTGGCAACCTATCCCGGAAAATAAATATTGTCCTGCAAAGTCAAACGGCTATTTCTAACGGATATGTTGGTCTGGCACCGTTTCGAAGTGAGTTTTATTTGACTCCTCCACAAAATAGTTTTGATTTAGGCAGCCTGCCGTGGCCGGATATGCTTACCATACATGAATACAGGCATGTGGAGCAATACAATAATTTTGATGTAGGCTTGTCAAGAGTTATGAAAATACTTTTTGGAGATGGTGGTCAGGCAATAGCAAATGGTGCAGTAATACCCGATTGGTTTTACGAAGGTGATGCAGTATTTAATGAATCGAATTTAAGTAAACAGGGACGTGGAAATTTGCCCTCCTTTTTTAATGGGTTTCAATCCTTATGGAAGGACGGGAAAAAATACAACTGGATGCAACTGCGCAGCGGGTCACTGAAAAACTATATCCCGGATCATTATGAACTTGGATATATGCTGGTTGCTTACGGCAGGGAAAAATACGGAGATGAATTTTGGAAAGATGTCACTCAGGATGCTGCTTCATTTAAAGGGCTCATTTATCCTTTGCAGAAAGCTGTAAGAAAATATGCCGGAGTATCCTATAAAGTTTTTCGAAAAGAGGCGCTTGATTATTTTAAAGTCCAGCTTAATGTAGAAGAAAAAACACCTCAAATTACTTCAGAAAAGGTCAAATATTCGAATGAACAATATCCATCCATCAATAAAAAGGGGGACCTCATTTTTATAAAAAACAGTTTCGATGAAATACCTGCTTTCTCTATCAGAAAAGAAGGGGAGAAGGATCGGAAAATCCGTATTTCTGATGTGTCAATCGATTCGTATTTCAGTTTTAATAATGATAAAATTGTTTATGCCAGCTATCGCCCGGACCTGCGTTGGGGAAACAGAGATTATAACGAAATTAAAGTTTTAGATGTTACTACCGGACATCAACATACGCTTCTAAATAAGTCACGTTCTTTTTCGCCCGATATAAGCCAGGATGGTAAATTAATAGTTGCTGTAGTTGAGGATGATTTGAACAGGCAAGCACTCCAAATATTGGACGCGGAAACAGGTGAAATAAAAACAAAGCTTTCAAATGATGATGGGCTGATTTATACTTATCCAAAGTTTACCAAAGAAAATAATATTGTAGCAGCCGTGCGCAATAATGAAGGTAAAATGTCGATTGCAGAAATTGATTATGCTAAAAATGAAACAACATTGCTTTTGCCTTATTCGTTAAATGTGGCAGGGTTTCCTGTTGTGTACAATGATACCCTGTACTTCTCTTATTCTTTTTCAAAAAAGGATGAATTATTTGCTTACACTTTTCAGGATAAAAAAGTATGGAAAATTGATGCGCCTGGAATAGAAGGAATCGGGAAATATCATCCTTCCGTAAGCGAGGAAAGTATCGCCTGGCATACATTTACAGCAAATGGAAATAAGATCATTAAAATGCCGAAGGGCGCACTTTCATTTGATGAGATGCCTGAAAGGAAATTTATTCGGATCTCTCCGGATTTTGGAATTTCTTCTTTGAGTAAAACGAATTCTAATCTGCTTTACATGGTTCCTGGCGATACGTTCGCTATTTCAAAATACCGGAAGAGTTTTCAACTATTTAATTTTCACAGCCTTGTGCCGGATATTAGTGACCCGGATTATACACTTTCCCTGATAGGAGAAAATATTTTAAATACTTTTCAGTCTGAATTATCTCTTACATACAATCAGTCGGAAGGGTATAAACGCATTGGATTTTCTGGTACGTACAGCGCTTTATTTCCTTATATAACAGGAGGTTTAAATTATACTTTTGATCGCAGGACTTTTAAGAATGGATCACCGGTTTATTTTAACCAATTAGAGCCCTATGCCGGCATACATGTTCCGTTAAATCTCAGCAGGGGAAGAACCTTTACATTTTTAACTGCTGGTTCACAGTATGTATTTAATAAAAGTTTTTTTAGAGGAGTTTACAAAGACTCGTTAGCGGACAAGTTTTATGGATATTTGAATAATTACCTAACCTTTAGTCACCAGGTTCAAAAAACATCAAAACAAATTTTTCCGCAGTTTGCCCAGATAGTAAGTGGCAGATATAAGAGAGCTGTAACAAATTACAGCGGCAACCAGATTATGGTAAATACCAGCATTTACTTGCCGGGATTTTTTAAGAATCATTCATTCGTACTCAATGGAGCATGGTTAAAAAAGGATAGTTTGCGCCAGGTTAATTTCTCATCGGGGTTCCCTTTTTCCAGAGGGTATGAAGCTGCAAATTTTTATAAGATGTATAAATGGGGAGCAAATTATCATTTCCCAATTCTATATCCTGATGCCGGGTTTGGGAATATATTGTTTGTATTAAGAGTGCGTGCAAACATGTTCTATGATGAAACGGTTGTTCATGATTTCAAAACAAACCGGGAAAAATTTAAAGCAAATTTTCGTTCTGTTGGTACAGAATTTTCGTTTGATACAAAATGGTGGAATCAGGTGAATGTATCTTTTGGATTTCGGTATAGTTATCTGTTTGATGAGGATGTGTATAGACGGACAGGACACAATCGTTGGGAGATTATATTGCCGGTGAATATTTTTAATCAATAGAGATGGTTGCAACATTAATTTTTCTTTAAATAATTTTTCAGACGTAATCTCTTATAAGTTTTTATTAAATTGCAGGGAAACATATAATTTAGAATAAATGATTTATGGCACTTTCCGCTCCTTCAAATAAAACTAAAAGTATTGCAAAAAACACCTTTGTCTTTTTAGCCGTAACTACGGTGACAACATTCATGGTAGCTGCCCTTATTCTGGAAGGGAGAAGGGTGAAAAGAGAAAATAAATTGTTAGACTATGAAGTATGGTAATATGGTTAAAGGAGGTGTTTTTCATGAAATTCGGAAATAATATATTTTCCGAACTTTGCAATTTATGATCTTCTTTTGTCGTTGTATTAAAAGCACCGGTATTTCTTTACCAAAAAGTTTGATTAAAAAAATGGAATAATAGTTGTTATTTAAAATTATAATAATACTTTTACTTATTGAAAAAATATTTTTACATACTCTTATTTATTTTAGCTTTTAGTTTTGATAGCTCTGCGCAGGTTAAACGGAACCTTCTTCAGGATGTGTCTTCATCTGTAAAGTTTTATCCAAATCCTGCAGTTAGTTTTATCAATTTTGAATTTGATAAAGACTATGATAAATCCTACACACTGTACATTTATAGTTTTATCGGTAAAAAAGTAGTGGAACTTAAATTCAGCGAGTTAAAGATGACAGTTCCTTTAAACGATTTTTATCGTGGAGTATATATCTTTCAATTCAGAAACAAGCAGGGGACTGTAATAGAGTCCGGAAAATTTCAAGTTGTAAAATAATGAACCGGTTATTTTACTGAAGAGTATTTTTTATATTGGCCAGAGGGTAAGCCTATAAATCCACCTCAAAAAAATTCTTTCCCACATCAGGATTTTTATTTCCACCTGCTAAATTTAATTTATTCTTATCGTTACTATGCCAATTTGTCCCAATTTCAATGTTGGCAAAAGGTTTGACTAACGTACCTTTGCAGCCCTAATTTAAAACTAGAAAATTTTTAATACAGCTATGTCTAAAAATCATATAAACAACCAATTAGAAGAAAATGAAGAGGAAGAAATGAACCCTACTCAAAGAAATGAGGAAAATGTTGATGACGTGGAACCGACTTCAGAAGATAATTCCGATGAATTAGAGAATGTGAAGAATGCATTGGAAGAGCAAAAAGATAAGTATATCCGTTTGTTTGCTGAATTTGATAATTACAAGCGCAGGACTTCTAAGGAAATGATTGATATTCGTTTAACCGCTGCCAAAGATCTTATCGTATCCCTTTTGGATGTATTGGATGATATGGATCGCGCAGAGGAGCAAATGAGTAAATCAGAATCAGATCCGCAATTAGTAGAAGGAACCTTGTTGATCTTTAATAAATTAAGAAGATTATTAGAGGCAAAAGGGCTTAAAGCTTTTGAAACACTTCACACAGAATTTGACGTAGAAAAAGACGAGGCAATTTCTGAAATGCCGGTTGAGGATAAAAAATTAAAAGGAAAAGTAGTAGCTGAGGTTCAGAAAGGATATTTATTAAACGATAAGTTGATAAGATACGCAAAAGTGGTTGTAGGAAAATAACTACCCTGGAAACACCTGTTTAATCAGAATAATAACGCACAATTGGCGTATGCCGGTAAAGCAAAGGAACCGGCAATTTTAATAGTACAAATATGGCGAGTACAACATCAAAAAGAGATTTTTACGAAATATTGGAGGTAAGTAAATCCAGTACTGCGGATGAAATTAAAAAAGCATATCGTAAGGTGGCTATGAAATTTCATCCGGATAGAAACCCGGGTGATCACACTGCTGAAGATAAGTTTAAAGAAGCAGCAGAAGCCTATGAGATTCTTAGCGATCCGGACAAACGCGCACAATATGATCGTTTTGGTCACAATGCTTTTGGACCCGGAAGAAGTGGCGGTGGTTTTGGCGGCGGGCAAAGTATGAATATGGATGACATATTCAGCCAGTTTGGCGATATATTCGGTGACGACATGTTTGGAAACTTCTTTGGTGGGAGAGGTGGCGGCGGAGGAGGTGGTCGTTCCAGAAGCCGTGGTGTAAGAGGAAGCAATTTAAGAGTTAAAATAAAATTGAACTTTGAGGAAATTGCCAAAGGGGCAACAAAGACGATCAAAGTAAAAAAATATATTTCCTGTAATACCTGTGCAGGATCCGGGGCAAAGGATAAGAATAGCAGTCAAACCTGCCGCACATGCGGTGGTAATGGCCAGGTACATAGGGTGCAAAATACTTTTTTGGGTCAAATGCAAACAGTGACTACTTGTCCGGATTGTAATGGAGAAGGAAGCGTAATTACAAATAAATGTACTGCTTGTAAGGGCGAAGGAAGGGTATACGGAGAAGAAAATGTGACACTGGATATTCCGGCTGGTGTACAATCAGGTATGCAACTTAGCATGACTGGTAAAGGAAATATGGGCGAACGGGGCGGTGGCTCTGGTGATCTGATTATTTTAATAGAAGAGGAAGCGCATCCACATCTTCAAAGAGAAGGGTTGAATGTAGCTTTTGATTTATACATTTCATTCCCTGATGCAGTTTTCGGTACACAAACTGAAGTGCCGACAATTGACGGCAGAGCCAAAATAAAAATCCCTGCCGGCACTCAGAGTGGTAAAATTTTCAGGCTGAAAGGAAAAGGATTTCCATCGATCAATTCCCACGAAAAGGGCGACCAACTTATACATGTAAATGTGTGGACTCCTCAAAATGTTTCCTCAGAAGAAAGGACACAACTGGAATCTTTGCAATCAAGCGAAAACTTTATTCCAAAGCCTGATAAGAATGAAAAAGGATTTTGGGAAAAAATAAGGGATTCCTTTAGCTAATAAATTTATAACAAAGAACGAATAAAAAACGGATTTGAATTTTTCAAATCCGTTTTTTTGTGCAGAAGTATTGAAAATAATTCAGTGATCCTGAATATCGACTGAATATCCATTTAGTTTCCTTAGCCTTTTGAGCATTTTTTTTACAGTTAACCTGATATGAAATGTACATGAATTCAAAATCTTTAATTTGAAGTTTGAATTATTTTGATTAATTTACCTAGAAATATAAAAGTATAAGGCCTCTGAAATAGAAGGAATTATAACAAGTAAAATTAAAAGGTCCATTTAAGCGCCTCCTATAGATATTTTAATTAAAATGAATAATATTAGAATCAATCACATGTAACCGCCTATTTTAAAAGTGCCTGCAGGATGATTTTTAAGCTGTTCCCCATGTGAAATTAATAGCCATAAAACTTTAAACACATGAAAGCAATTATCTACTCCTTATTTATTGTAGCATTGGTGGGTTGTAATACCTCTACGGACCATAATATGCCGGAAATGCCCGGTGTATATTCCATGCAGTCACAAACGATTGACGATGGAACGGACAAAACAGTTTTGAAAGATCTAAAGCAACTGAAAATTTATACAGATAAATACTATATGTATGTTCAATCTAACCCTTCAAATTCAGTTTATTCATTTGGTTTGGGTTCTTACTCAGTAAGCGATTCCGGAATGGTATTAGAAAATTCAATTTTTACAGCAGGTGATACGTCCTCTAATTCGGATAAAAACACGTATAAACTAAATATAACAACAAATATTGATGGCTACAAACAGTTTATTCCGGAAATTACAATTGGCGGTAAAAAATCCACACTGATGGAAGAGTACAAAAGATCTGGTACCGACATCAAAACACCACTTGATGGTGTTTGGAAAGAATCTTCTTTTTATGTAGTTAATGGAAATGATACTACGGCGCATGAACGGACACAATACAAAGTATTTTTTCACGGATATTTTATGTATGGTCAGTATAATTTAAATGATTCCACCAATACGCACTCTACGGGAATGGGTTTTGGAACATTTAAAATGGAAAATGACCATCAAATTAAAGAAACGGATTTAAACTCATCTTTTAATATTATACCCGGCCAGGTCTATACCATAGACATTGATATGATCAATGAAAACAGTTACAAGCAAACACTTACACAGGCTGACGGATCAAAACATATTGAAATATATCAACGATTAAAGAGCTAGTTTTATCTCGTAGTATCGCATATTTAATCGCGACGTGCATTTTCAAAAAGGGCATGAGACTTTTTAAACCTCAGGATGCCCGGTGCTAAACCGTGCTACTTTAGTCTTTCTCTTTCTTCTTTTTTTTGCGTTTTTCTGTGTAAATTTTATTAGATTTTTCTACCAGTTCTATAAACTCAGATTCAACATAATTGTCCGGAGAAAGAGCTGAGGTGGCTATTTCTTTAATTGAATCCCAACTTGCATCCGGAAAGTATTTGGATTCTCTTAATTTTAAACCATACATGGTAACGGCTGTCGCGAACTGTAGTGGTTTGATTAATTGATCAAACGGAACAAAGTTTCCCGGACATTTATAGGAAATGGAATCCTGCAATTTATTATCAGAATTCCGGTAATTTATTTTTAGATGCGCGAAATCTCTTTTCTGTTCTTTCAGTAAATTCTTAGAAACAGGCACAATTTCAAAAACAATCGTGTTTCCTGAGCCCGAACCTATTTCCCCCCCTTCCAATTCATCGGTACCATCAGATAAAATTGTCTTTTTATTATCATAGCCGATTAACCGGTACTCCCTCACTAAAGATGTGTCAAAGTAAATAGTATTATATACATCACTGGCTACGGAATATAAGGTTTGGGTAAATTCAGTGACCAGAACTTTTTCGGCTTCCTGGAAATCATCGAAATAAGCAAAATTGCCGTTTCCCTTTTTCGCCAGAACTTCAATTTTTGAATCTTTATAATTTCCCATTCCCACGCCAAGACAAGTTAAATAAACGCCACTTTCTTTTTCTTTGGCAATCAGGTTTTCAAGTTCCTTTTCGGAAGTTTGTCCTACATTGAAATCTCCGTCCGTAGCCAAAATTATCCGGTTATTACCATTTTTCATAAAGGTGCTTTTGGCCAATTGGTAGGCAATACGAATGGCAGTCGCACCAGGTGTGTCTCCCCAGGCATTTAATTCCTCAATTGACTTTGAAATTTTTTCTTTTTCGGCACCTCCGGTCGGTTTAAGCCATACACCTGCAAAGCCACCATAAACGACAATAGATACAGTATCTTGCTCTCTAAGATTTTTAACCAATAATTGAAAAGCTTCCTTTAAAAGGGGCAATCTTTTGGGTTGATCCATACTTCCGGAAACATCAATCAGGTATACAAAATTAGAAGGAGGAACCTTGTCAAGGCTTAGTTTTTTTGCAGATTGATTTATAAACAGCAGCATATGCTTGCTATCCCATGGACAATCGGTTAATTGTGAAGTGATATTAAAGTCTTTCCCCACAGGAGGCTCCTGGTAGTTAAAGGAGAAATAATTAAGCATTTCATCTATCCGCACAGCATCGGGAGGAACTTTCGTATTTTGATTAATAAAACGGCGAATATTACTATAGGCAGCTTTATCGATCCGCATTGAAAATGAAGTGTTATAATTCTTGTTTGTTGTTATAAAATCATTTTCTGCCAGGTTACTATAGCTTTCTCCCATGTAATAGGACATTGGATATACGGAACCTTCCATTCCTTTCGTAATCGAAACCAATTTGGGAGAATTTGATTTTATTCCACCGATTACTTTTTTGAGAAT
>JBBSUB010000138.1:0-11548 GCA_038235345.1 Chitinophagales bacterium | reverse complement strand
ATCCGTTCCCACCCACAGCGCTCCACCCACACTATTCCTCGTAGCGCCGGTTACAGATGCCAGAACCGTATTTTGTTCACGCCATCTTAATATTCCCAGCAATCCCATGATCAAGGCTTCTTTATAAGCGACTGTTTCTTCACCCGGAATAAATACTTCCATATTGATGGAAATTAAATGAGATGCAATTCTTTCAATCAGATATTTATTGAATGCTCCGCCACCCGTGATCATTAATTTTTCTCCGTCTGCTTTTACAAAAGAAGTTAAGGCATTTTTTATCTGAATGGCAATATGTTCGGTATAGGTGCTAAGTGCATCTTCCGGACGTAAAAGGTAAGTTTGAATTAAGGGAAAAACCACGTCCGTTCCGAAGTTGTTTGCGAGGGATTTCGGATACTCGCGATCGTAATAATCCAGTTTATTTAATTCATCTAAAAGTGCAGGGTGCACTTCTCCCTCAGCCGCCATTTTTCCATCTTCATCAAAAGTTTTAAATTTTGTAGCGGCCAGCATATTTAGAACCCGGTTAGCTGCGCAAACATCATACGCAATGAATTTCCCATCCTGCGAAGCAGAGATATTAGCTATACCTCCGATGTTTAAAAAATAATGAAAATCAGGGAAAAGAAGTTTTTCTCCCATCGGGACTATCGGTGCTCCCTGACCGCCAAACGCGATATCAAGATTGCGTAAATCACTAACAACAGGTAGTCCCGTAGTTGCAGCTATAGTTGCCCCTTCACCCAACTGGTGGGTCATTCCATGCTCCGGTTCATGGAAGGTTGTATGCCCGTGTGAAGCAATTAAATTTACTTTGTGATGTAGTGCATTCATTTCTATAAATTCATTAACCTTTTCACCTGTATATTTTCCATAGGCCGAATGTAAAAGCATGTATTCTTTGGCGGGTAAATGAATCGCGCCTTCCAGCTTTTGATGCCACTCCTCTGTGTATTCAAGACAACCGGCACATTCGATCGTGTATGTCCATTTACCGGAGTTTTCCTGGAAAAGCACAAAGGCAATATCAAGCCCGTCAAGGGAACTTCCGCTCATCAAACCAATTACATTGTAAATCATAGTGTATATCTGAGTGTTTTTATTATTTTTGGAACTGGGTAATCATAGATTTAGATTTGCCAAAAATAGAAAGAAAGGTTTGCAATACTTTACGAATAGCATTAAAAACAAATTATGGTAATTAATTTAAGCGATCATCATTCGCTGATAAGCAACTGGGTGAGTGAATTAAGAGATGTGGATGTGCAGGAAGACCGGGCAAGGTTTCGGATAAACCTTCAAAAAATTGCTGAAGTTTGTGCCTATGAAATAAGTAAAAAGCTTCCTTTTGAGAAGAAAGAAATTACAACACCATTGGGAATTTCTACTTGCAAGGTTTTAAAAGAGCAGCCGGTTTTAGCCACGATTCTGAGAGCTGGCCTGGCTATGCATAATGGCTTACTCAATTATTTTGATAAAGCAGATAATGCGTTTATTAGTGCTTACCGGAAACACAATCCGAATGACGGAAGTTTTGAAATAAGCCTCGATTATATCAGTTGTCCCGAAATGGAAAACAGGGTTGTAATCATTAGTGATCCAATGCTGGCCACAGGTTCTTCCCTGGTAAAAACAATACAGTTCATCCGGGCAGCGGGAAACCCTTCAGAAATACATATTGTTTGCGCTCTGGCATGTACTGTGGGTATTGAATACGTGCTGCGGGCAGAGCCAAAAGCCACAATCTGGTGTGGGGCTATTGATGATGAAATCACCGCTAAAGGATACATTGTACCCGGATTAGGTGATGCCGGCGACCTTGCTTTTGGAGTAAAAGTGCAGATGTAGGTATTTAGGTATTAGGTATTAGGTATCAGGTATTAGGTATTAGGTATCAGGTATCAGCAAAAAGCTCAAGGTTCAAAAATAATATTCAATATAAATCGTTTAACTTATTATCTTTAATCATCTGAACTCTATATAGAAAATGAAAAAGACCTTAGTCATATTGACGCTGCTTTTGAGTACCTCCAATTTGGTGAAAGCTCAGGATCCGCATTTCTCGCAATTCTTTGCCTCACCGCTTACACTCAATCCGGCCCTTACCGGAAGATTTGATGGAACCTTAAGAGTAGCTGGAAATTACCGGAATCAATGGCCTGCATTTAATAATGTTTACACGACCTATACTGCTAGTGTGGATTTTGGCATTATGAAAAATAATTTACCGGATAATGATACCTGGGGAATTGGAATTATGGCCTTAAATGATGAAGCCGGTGGTGGGGTTCTAAAAAATACTTACCTGGGTTTATCTACTTCGTATCATAAATCACTGGATGAAGATGGGTTTCAACAATTGGGGATTGGTTTCCAGGGAACGTATGGGCAGAAAAGACTGAATACGCTAAACCTGAAGTTTGAGGATATGTTGACGCCTTTTGGCTTTACTGGAATTACTTCAGATATATTTTTGAATGATAATTTAAATATCAATTACCTGGATTTAAATGCAGGGATCATTTATACTTCCTCTACAAGTGAGGATAATAATTTCTATATCGGTGCCAGTATGTATCATATTAACCGCCCAAAAGAAAGCTTTAAGGGTGGAAGCTGGAATGTATCTACCCGTACTACTTTAAATGCAGGTGGTTATTTTCCGGTTTCTGATGTACTCACTTTAAATTTAAGCGGTATCCATCAGATCCAGAATAAAACCAGCGAAACAGTTGTAGGCGGCGCATTATCTGCGGCAATAGATCCGGAAAGTGAAAACCCTTCCAATGTATATTTCGGCTCCTGGTACAGATTTAAAGATGCTCTTATCCCTTACATCGGTTTAGAATTCGGAGGTATGAGAATCGGTGCCTCGTACGATATAAATATCTCCAGTTTAAAAACAGGCTCGCAAAGTAGGGGAGGAATGGAAATTTCCCTGATCTATATAAAGCGCCCTGCCGGGTTTAAAGGAATTCCTTGTCCGAAGTTTTAGGTATCAGATATCAGGTATTAGGTGTCAGGTATCAGGTATTAGGTATCAGCTTGAAGAACTCCAAACTTTAAACTATAAACTATGAACTGCTTTTAAACAATCTCCCCAATCCTGCTTTCATCTTTTTTCCTAAAAATAATTTTTGTCTCCTCCAATTTTTGTTCGCGCACGGGTCGGTCAAATGCTTTAAATATCAAGCGGAAATTACTATCATAAGTGATATAGTTGTAAATCCAGTTTCCAAAAACAGCGAATTTGTTTTTAACGCCTAATAAGAGGAATAGGTGTAAGCCCATCCAGATCATCCAGGCAATAAAACCTCCAAAATGTAATTTAGGTTGCGGAATATCTACTACAGCCAGGTTTCTGCCAACAGTGGCCATAGAGCCTTTATCATGGTATTCAAATTGAGTAAGATCGGTATGGCCTTTTTGAAGTTTTGTGAAGTTCTTAGCCAAAACTTTTGCCTGGGCAATAGGTACAGAAGCTACCTGTGGATGCCCGTGCGGATACTTTTCTGTTTCCATATAGGCCATATCACCAATCGCATAGACATTATCATATCCTTCCACCTTATTATACCGGTCCACTTTCATGCGGTTTCCTCTTGCCAGTTTGTCTTTATCCACACCTTCCGGAATGTTACCGACAACACCTGCGGCCCATATCACCAGGGAAGTATTGATTGATTTACCATTATTTGTTGTAACGGTTTTTCCATCATAGTCCTTTACGATCGTACTTGTCCAAACGTTTACGCCTAATCTTTTCAGGTATTTTTCTGATTGTTCACTGGATCTTTCGCTCATTGGACCCAGCAATCTTGGCCCACCTTCCAATAAATAGATCTTCATGCTGTTTTTAAAATCGATCTCGGGGTAATCTTTGGGAAGCACGAAACGCTGCATATCGGCAATAGCGCCACTCATTTCCACACCAGTGGGGCCACCACCAACCACTACAATCGTTAACAAGCTTTCCAAAGTGGCCTTATCCTTCATGTAAATTGCATCCTCAATATTCTGTAACAAACGGTATTTGATCCTTAATGCTTCTACCGTGGATTTCATGGGATAACAATTCCTGATCAAATTTTTGTTTCCAAAAAAGTTTGTCTGCGCCCCGGTAGCTATAACTAATATATCGTAATGAAACGTATCTACATCGGCAATCACACGGTTATTATCAAAATCAATTTCCTGCACATTTGCCATGCGGATATGGACATTTTTGTCGTTTTGAAATGCTTTTCTCAATGGAAAAGAAATGTTACTGGCATCGAGGCCGGATGTAGCTACCTGGTAATATAAAGGCTGAAACTGGTGGAAATTAAATCGATCAATAAGAGTTACATCAAATCCTTTTTTGGATCCTAATTGCCTGGCCAATTTAAGTCCTCCAAAACCGGCACCAATGATCACAATATATTGGGTTGTCATAGTTGATAAATTAAATTCTGTAAAACTATAAAGAAACCACCTGAATAATTTCCTTAAACAGGAATAACGATGTTTAAATGCTTACCTATTTGGGAAAAGATCACATGGTTTTGTATTAACTTATTATCAATGCTTAATAACAAGAACCTTACCTAAATATTTTGATGATATTATGTGGCAGATTGACGCGATTTTATATATCGTTCTTCGAATATTATTTTCTAATTGAATGTGAGATAAAGATATCATCCGCACAGAATAAATTGTTCGGGGGATTGTAAGGAAAATTGATTTTATTTTTTGCCTTTTTAATGTGTTTAGTAAAAGCCTTATAATCCATCTTTTGTATTCCTTTTTTAATCAAAAAAATACATTTCCTTAATCCAAAGTGAAATTATCAAAAAAAATCCTTCAGGTGATAATCTGAAGGATTGTTGTAGCTTATAAAATGATGTAATGAAAGTGATCAATATAACAACCGGACTTTAATCGTTTCTTTTACATTTTTCAATAAAGAAATGGCTTCTTTCGAAAGTTTCTTTTCTATGTCCAGCACCACGTAACCAATACTGTCATTGGTTTTCAGATATTGACCTACAATATTTATTTTATGTTCGGAAAGTAATGTGTTAATTTCTGATAATACTCCCGGAACGTTCGCGTGTATATGCAGGATTCTGTGCGTGTTTTCCTGCAGGGGAAGACTTAACGATGGGATAGTATGTGATCCGGTTGAAATACCTTTCTCCAAATAATTAAATAATTTACTGCTCACATCTTCACCGATATTATGTTGCGCTTCCTCTGTAGATCCACCTACATGCGGTGTAAGGATTACATTGCTTAATCCCTGGAGGACAGTGTGAAATTTATCGCCGTTCTTTTCAGGTTCCTCCGGAAATACATCTACGGCAGCACCCGCGATCTCACCTTTTTCCAGTGATTTTTTTAAGGCATTCAGGTCCACTACCTCACCACGCGCATAATTAATAATGATTGCAGTGTTTTTACAATTCTTCAATGTATTTGTATTAATGATATTCCTTGTTGCAGGTAGATCCGGAACATGAAGCGTAATAATGTCCGCTGCTTTCATTAACTCTTTCAGCGTTTTCTTATCCTGAGCATTTCCTAAAGGCATTTTTGTTTCAGCATCATAGAATACAACTTTCATTCCCAGCGATTCCGCCAATACACTCACCTGTGAACCAATATTTCCATAGCCAATGATTCCTAATGTTTTTCCCCTGAGTTCATGGCTTCCTTTCGCATCTTTCATCCAGATTCCTTCGTGTGCCGCTTTGTTTTTATCCGGTATTTTCCTGATAAGCATGATAGAGGAAGCGATAACTAATTCCGCTACGGAACGGGTATTGGAATAAGGCGCATTGAAAACGGCGATTCCTTTTTTTGTGGCAGCACTTAAATCTACCTGGTTGGTACCAATGCAGAAGCAGCCGATTGCCTGCAATTTCGTTGCATTGTCCAATACTTTGCTGGTGATTTTCGATTTGGAACGAATCCCCAGTATATGCACATTTTTTATTTGCTGAATCAGTTCTTCTTCACTTAACGCGCCGGGAATCTGCTTAATAGAGGTGTATCCGGCTTCTTCAAATTTCGTAAGAGCACTTCTGCTAATGTTTTCTAAAAATAGAATATTTATTTTTTCCTTAGGAAAACTAGTGGGTTTTTTCTCTGCCATATAAAAATAGTGATGTATTATTGCAAATATAGTCTGTAAATCCTTGAACAATATTATTAATGAAATTCCTCTCGTTCATTTTTTCTGTTTTTTTCCTTTCAATTTTAATCTTTGGTTGTGGGTCTTCTACAAAAAAAGTAAAACCTCCAAAAAATGATTCGGCGGTAATTTTTGCGCCACCCCTGGGAAATATTTCTCCTGAAGATTTTAAAAGATATCATGATGGTGTGCAGGAATATTATGAACAAAAATTAGTGAAAAGAGGGTTTAATGGAGGTATTTTAGTGGCTAAAGGGGGACGTGTTATTTTTGAAGCGTATCATGGCTTTGCCAATTACAAAACAAAAGATTCACTTACAAAACATAGTGCCTTTCACCTCGCTTCTGTTTCAAAAACATTCACCGCAATGGCCATTTTGAAACTGGTTGAAATGAATAAATTAGAACTAAGTGATAGTTTGCAGAAATTTTTTCCGGCACTTCCATACAAAGACATCACTGTAAGAGAACTTCTAAACCACAGAAGTGGCCTGCCGAATTATACGCACTTCATGGAAAATCTTGGTTGGAATAAAAAGCAATACGCCTCTAACCAGGATGTGTTGGATTATCTCATTAAATATGCACCGCCCGGAACAGGACGTCCGAATACCCATTTTTCCTATTGCAATACGAATTATGTATTACTTGCACTTATTATAGAAAAGACATCAAAAATGCCTTATGCCGATTTTCTGCAGCAGACTTTTTTCACTCCACTGCATATGGATGATACCTATGTTTTTTCTATGGAAAAAGACAGTGCCACTGCAATGCCCAGTTACGATGCCCGCGGAAGACAGGAGCCTTATATGTTTTTAGATACAAATTTCGGCGATAAAAATATTTATAGTACTCCCTCAGATTTACTTAAGTGGGACCAGGCATTATACACCGACAAGCTTTTTTCCAAAGCAACCTTAGATGAGGCATATACTCCCTACAGCAATGAAAAAGCCGGGGTAAGAAACTATGGTTTGGGTTGGAGAATGAATGTATATCCCGACGGAAAAAAAGTCATTTACCATAATGGTTGGTGGCACGGAAATAATAATGTTTTTATCCGCATGATCCAGGATTCCGTAACCATTATTGTACTTGGAAACAAATACAATCCCCTTATCTATCAATCAAAAGAAATTGCCAATGTATTTGATTCCGGATTGAAAATAGAAGATGAATAGAATGCCTTCGGCGTTGAATACTGCGTGTTGAATACCTTCGGTATGGAATAATACTCCTTTTGGATTCACTATCATGAAAATCTTGCATTTTTCCTATCTGCATTGTAGAAATTTCCCCCATTTATTTCGTTCTTGTAAGGCACGTTTCAGGTCAATAAATTACCTAAATCCTGCGTGATGAAGCAATCTTAACCTAATGAATTTTCAGTATGAATCAATTCGTTTAAACCACCGCGTGTATTGAGATTTCTTCAAAAACCGATGTTCGCTGAAAAGATGATGATACCGGTAGTTTTTCGCAACGGCGACGTATTGAGTTTAAGGAATACCATTAGAAAGTAATCAATAAAAAAAGTACATAGTATAATTATCGTTCAGTTACAGGTCTCAAGACCCTGCACCAGCGTGGACATACCATGATGTATTTCGATACTTTCCTACTAATCCTTTTCGACAGGCTCAGATTGACAGCATTATGAGCTTTATTTTTTTGATTCTAAAATGATTTCACCTAAAACCTGAAAACTGAAACCTACCACATGCCACTTTCGTACATCCATAATCGTTATCATCCCCAAATACCGTTTATCATTCAAGAAAATAGAGAAGCAGCATTTTATAAATTATGGTTGTCCTTTATTATTATCAATCTAATTTAATTTATAAAACAAGGAATGCTATGAGTAAACTATTAACATCTTTTCTTGCATTGCTGCTATTGCAAATATCTCCATTTGTATTTGCCCAGCAAAAGCAGGTGACCGGAACAGTTGTTTCGCAGGCGAATGTTCCGGTTTCAGGTGCATCAGTCGTTGTGAAAAATTCAACGCGAGGCACCCAGACCAATCCCGAAGGCCAATTTACAATTTCGGCGGCTGTTGGGGATAAACTAACTATAAGCGCTGTTGGTTATGCCTCAAAGGAAGTGGCGATAGGAAGTGCTTCTTCCATCAATATCACTTTGCAAACCACTGAAGGAGAGCTGGCAGAAGTAGTCGTTACGGCCATGGGTATTAAACGTGAAAAGAAAGCACTTGGCTTTTCGGTTCAGGATATCAAATCAGATGAACTTTTAAAAAATAAAGATGCGAACCTGATTAATTCCCTGAATGGTAAAATTGCGGGAGTGAACGTTACCAATTCAGGTGGTGCGCCTGGCGCATCTTCTTCTATCATTATCCGCGGAGGGACTTCCCTCGAAAGAGACAATCAACCTTTGTTTGTCATTGATGGTATGCCGATGGATAACTCGACAGGGCAGGGAGATAACAGTGCTTTTGATGGTTCTACAAATATATCTACCACAAATGGCAACAGGGCCATGGATATAAATCCTGAGGATATTGAATCTATTTCGGTTTTAAAAGGCCCGGCAGCAGCAGCTTTATATGGCTTGAAAGCAGCAGCCGGAGCAATTATTATCACCACTAAAAAAGGACAGGCAGGTAAAGTGTCTATTGCACTTAGTTCAAGGTATAATACAAATTGGGTCAATAAACTGCCAAAGCAACAGAGCACCTACAAGCAGGGTTCTTATTATTCAGGAACTTTTACAGACGAGACTAGCAGATCATGGGGAGATAAATTTTCCTCCGGAGAAAAAGTGTATGACAATATGGGGGACTTCTTTGAAACTGCCCATGCATATGATAATAATTTAAGTGTCTCAGGTGGAACAGCAACGGGTAATTTTTATTTGTCTGCTTCAAACCTTGATCAGTCGGGTATTGTGCCAACAACTAGTTACAAAAGAAGTACCATCCGTTTTAACGGAGAACAAAAAATTGGCATTATCACTTTTGGAGTAAATGCAAGTTATGCTGAAAATGCTACCAGGAAAACTTTGACAGGAAGTGGTCTTTGGGGTTCCAGCGGAAGTGGTTATATGGAAAGCATCATTGCCTGGCCAAGAAACGATAATATGAAAAATTGGCTAAATCCGGACGGAACGAAGCATCGTTTATTACCGAATATTCTTTTGGATGCTGATACAGATAATCCATACTGGATTGTAAACAGAAATCCTCAAAAAGACCAGACCAACAGGGTTATTGGCAATATCTATACAACTATAAAAATTACAGATTGGTTAAGTGCGACCTATCGTCTTGGGGTTGATAATTATTTATCCCAGTTTAGAAGTTTAACTGCTCCGGGCAGCAGTGTAAAGGATGCCTGGCAGCAGGGAATGCTTTCTGAAACAGACCGGAATTATAATTACATTAATTCCAACCTGATGCTCAATTTTGATAAAACATTCAAAGAAGATTGGAATGTGAACCTTACTTTGGGAACAACATCCGAAGATACCTGGGTGAAATCAAACTCTATCAGGGCAGAAAAATTTGTGATTCCTGAATTTATTTCAATTAATAATGCAAATAAAGAAAATCAATATCTTTCACAAGGTATCAACCGCAGAAGATTAATGGGCGTTTATGGAGATCTGAGATTAGCTTATAAGGATATTGTTTATGTAGGTGTTACGGGTAGAAATGATTTTTCTTCTACATTGCCTGAACAAAATCAATCCTTCTTTTATCCTTCTGTAAGTGGTAGTCTTGTGTTTACTGAATTAATGAAAAATAAAGGAATTCTTTCTTTTGGTAAAGTACGTGCCTCCTGGGCGCAGGTAGGTAAAGATGCTCCGGCATACCAGACAAATACTTATTTGTTTGGACCTGAAACCACTATCGGCGGAGGTTTCCGGAATTTCTGGACAAGGGGAAATAACCAGTTGAAGCCTGAAACGACCACCTCTCTGGAATTCGGTACGGATCTGCGATTCCTTAGTGGCAGACTTGGCCTGGATGTAACCTATTATGAGAATAAAAGTACGGATCAGATATTGCAGCCACGTGTGAGTAATGCAACCGGCTATATCCTGAGTTTTGTAAATACCGGGGAGATCGTTAATAAAGGAATCGAGGTGACATTGACCGCTAACCCGGTAAGAACAAATGATTTCCGTTGGGATCTTATGTTGAACCTTTCCCATAATAAAGGTGTTGTGAAGTCTTTACCAGGTGCTTTACCTATTTTGTATGTAACAGATGTACAGGTAGGTAATGCAAAAGCAGCATCCTTTAACGGCGGCGATTTTATGGGCTTGAGCGGTTCTAAATGGCAAACAGATTCAGCGGGCAATTTATTATTGAACTGGACCACCGGATATCCGCTTACTTCCACCCTTGCTACAACGCGCGTGGGTAACAGAGAACCGGATATGATCGCGGGTTTAAATAATAACTTTAGCTATAAAAACTGGAATTTGTCTTTCCTGATAGATTTCCGTTTGGGAGGAGATGTGTATAACGGTACTGATTACCTGCTTACTGCCTATGGCTTAAGTGAAAGAACAGAGAATAGAGGTCAAAAAACCACCTTTACCGGAATGTCATTAAATCCAGCGTCTTCTAAATACGAACCTGTATCACGGGAAGTTGATTTGACAGAAAAGTACTACCGTGATATTTACCTGAATAATGCACCATTCTTTATTGAAAAGGTTAACTGGACACGTTTGCGTGCTGTATCTCTTTCCTACAATCTTCCGAAAGAGCTGATGAAAAAAACGAAGTTCCTGAAAGATGCTTCCATCACACTGAATGGTACGAATCTTATTTTATTAACCAATTATACAGGGATGGATCCGGAAACAAGTGCAGCAGGAGCAGGTGTGATAGGTTCCGGTTCTGTGGGGATTGATTATGCAGGTGTGCCTGCAACTGCCGGTTTCTCCGTTGGTTTAAATCTTAAATTTTAAAAATATCCAGAAATGAAAAAAATACTTTTTTTACTGACAATGTCTCTTGTCTTTCTTTCGTGTAAGAAATGGCTGGATGTAAACGATAACCCGAATAGTGCGAACTCAACTGTTCCTAAGGCAGAGCAAAGACTGCCGCCACTCATCGCCCAATATGTGGATGGATATGAAAGTGCCGGCACAAGAGCGGCTTTCGTTACGCAGCAACTTGCGGTGACTTATGCCGTAAACAATAACTGGAACCTTACAAGATGGTATTCCAACGCCTCAAGTGCTAACTGGCCCTGGCAATCCTGGTATGTAAATACTGCCGTGAATATTCAGCCAACGATTGATGCAGCTACAAAAGTAGGTGCGTACCATTATATCGGCGCTGCTAAGATCATTAAGGCCTGGGGATTCATATATCTTGCGGAT
>JBBSUB010000137.1:0-11624 GCA_038235345.1 Chitinophagales bacterium | reverse complement strand
CCGGCAACTATAATTAATCCAACTACAAACAAGCCTGCAATTTCTATGGAGCGTCTAACCGTAACCGGTAATTCTTTCATAAATTCTAAATATTAAGGTTAAAACGAAGTTTTGATACTTTTTTTAGTCTTGTTGAAGTTAAATAAGCAAATTGAAAATTATAAAATAAATTTTTTTTTCAATTATAAGCGGGCAAATCAAATTTAATGCCGCAATAAATGAATTAATTTAAAATCCTTAAACTTGCAAAAAGAATTATATAAAATCAAAGCCTAAAAGAAGAACCTGCGCTCAATTCTAAACCTATGGACAAGCTTAAGAACCTACCGACTTCTGAATGGATTGCATCGCCAGGTATGCAACAACAAATTGATTCCAAAATAGCCCACATTACCACGTTTGAAAATGAAATTCCGGGAATACTCGTTATTCATAATTTGCGGGATTTCTCGGTGGTTCATATGTCAGAAGCCGGCCTTAAAATATTACAGACGAATCTTCAGGATATGAAAGCTCTGGGACTGGATTACTATAAAAGGTATTTGAGTCCCGACAGTTATGAATATCTGTCAAAGTTTATGGACTTAATCGGAAGTAGTAAAGATGGTGAAGATATTTCCTTTCTTCAACAAATCCGCGCAAATGAAAACGAAGAATGGAAATGGTATGCAAGCAATTCCAAGATCTTTTTTAGAGATGAGAACGGATTGCCTTTACTCTCCATTAGCTATGTGATCCCCATCACAGGGAAACAATTTTTTGGTTCTAAAATACAACGGGCGTTTAATGAAAATATATTTCTCAAAAAAAATCAGCACCTCTTTGCCACACTCACTAAAAGAGAAAAAGAGATCCTGATACAAATGGCACTAAGCAAAAGTTCTGAAGAAATCGCAGAGAAAAACAACATTTCAAAAGCCACTGTAGATACTCATCGAAGAAATATCCGAAAAAAAATAGGGTTTGAAAACTTTTATGAAATCGTAAGTTTCGCCCAGGCTTTTAACCTGATCTAATACTGCTTATCTCTTATACAACTACTGTAATCCCGTAAAAATTCCTTTAAAAATAAAAGGAAAAAAGTAGTGTATAATTACATAATTTCATCTTACACGGTACTATTTTTGATGATACTTTCCTGTCTATCTTTCAACATCATCAGGATAGAGCAAAAGTGGTGCGAATAATTTATGGATTTTTCCCGTCATTAAATTATTCAGGAAATAAAAACAAAGAAAAATGAAGGTATTTATAACCAGAGAAATTTGTGAACCGGGACTTGAATTATTATTAAAACATGGGATTCAACTAAATACCTGGACAGAAAAAAGGGAACTGACACCCCTGGAATTAGTAGAAAAATGCAAAAATGTAGATGCACTCTTGAGTGCGGGAGCAAATAAACTGGATACGGAATTCCTGAAGCAATCCGCCCATCTAAAAGTAATCTCCCTGCATTCTGTCGGATTTGATAACGTAGATATCAGCGAAGCAAATCGTTTAAAAATACCCGTGGGTCATATTGCGGAAATACTTAGTGAACCTACCTCTGATATTTCATTCTTATTGATGCTGGCCGTATCCAGGAAAGCATTTTCAGGATTTGAAAGAATTTTACAGGGCGAATGGAATTTTTTTGAACCGACCAGGTATTTAGGCATAGATATAAAAGGTAAGACGCTGGGTATTTTCGGCATGGGAAACATCGGAATTGAAATGGCAAGAAAATGTAAAGCAGCCTATAACATGGAGATAATTTATTGCAGCCGCACGCAAAAAGAAAACGCTGAAAAAGAATTAAATGCAACAAAGGTTTCTTTCGAAGAACTTATCCGGCGGAGTGATGTCTTATCTGTTCATAGTACTCTAAACCCGGAAACAAGGGGAAAGTTTAATAAGATGGTTTTTGATCAAATGAAACCAAATTCCATATTTATTAATACCTCCCGCGGAGCCATCCACAACGAACACGATTTGATAGAGGTATTGCAAAACAAAACCATTTTCGGAGCAGGCCTTGATGTAACCAATCCTGAACCCATGGATAAAAACAATCCGTTACTTACCATGTCAAACGTAGCTGTATTGCCTCATATAGGCAGCGCAACCGTTGAAACAAGAAATGCCATGTCCGTGATGGCCGCGGAGAATATCATTGCTGCTTTTGAAGGAAAGAGAATTCCATATCCCGTAAATCCGGAAGTGTATGGAAGTTGAATGATATGATTATTGAGTGATTACTAAATCGTTGAATTGCTCTATTGCTTCATTGCTGAATTGTTTAGGAATAGTTTCAATCTCTTTGGCTGACTGACCACGATCGATTGTCTACTGAAGCCAACATACTTATCCGCACATCGCAGAATTTATCCCTTTCATTTCCGCTGGTAATACCGGGAGCCCTTTTATGTGCCGGAAAAATAAAAGCCTGTGTGGTTTTTCATTCACACAGGGTACTTATTTTTATATTTTCTCTCTCATCTAAGTGCACTAAAGGCATTCAACCTTTAATTTACCCAATCCGCTATAAATAAATTTGTATCGCGTGTACCACCATTATTCCTATTGCTGCTAAAGATGATCTTTTTGCCATCCTGGCTGAACATGGGAAATGCATCAAAACCATTATCCCTGCTTACTTTCTCCAGACCTTTACCGTTAATATCCGTGATATACATATTGAACGGAAATCCTCTTTTATATTCATGATTACTACAAAAAATTACATGCTTACCATCGGGCATAAAATTAGGTGCCCAATTAGCTTGCCCAAGATCAGTAATTTGTTTGGCACCACTACCGTCTTTATTGGCTATCCACAATTCCATATTTGTAGGAGCAACTAATCCCTGAGCCAATAAATCTGTATAATCTTTAATCTCTTCCGGAGTACGCGGACGGCTTGCCCGCCACAGTATTTTTTCCCCGTCAGGACTGAACCACGCACCCCCATCATAACCCGGCATATCCGTAATTTGTTTTACATGATTACCATCCAGGTCCATGGTATACAAATCCAGATCACCATTTCGCATAGATGTGAAAACCATCAGGTCGCCTTTCGGAGAAATAGTCGCTTCAGCATCATATCCTGGAGTATGCGTCAATTGTTTTACAATAACTCCACTGATGTCTGCTTTAAAAATATCAAAACTTTCATAGATTGGCCAAATGTAGCGCTTCATCTTTTCTTTATCCGGTACCGGGGGACAATCCTTCGAACCTAAATGAGTTGAAGCATATAAAATATGTTTCCCATCAGGATAGAAAAAGGTGCAGGTAGTACGTCCGGTTCCAGTGCTCACCAATTTTGGACTAAATACTTCATCCGCAGATTCAGGCAATTTTCCCATCCATATCTGATCGCACATAATTCCATTTTTTGGGTCTGTGCGTTGATAAACGATATACTTTCCATCATAACTAAAATAGGCCTCAGCATTATCGCCACCAAATGTTAATTGACGAATGTTTTTAAAATGTTTTTCACCCTCATAATGCACCGTATCAGCGGAAGCTGCTGACTGAGCTTGAACATAATTGCTATTAATAAAAAAAAGCCCTATAATAGCCAGGGTTGCCTTAAGGAAGAATTTAAACATTGAACTTTTTTTAATGAGTTTACAAACCTAACAATTGTTAAAAATAGTTTCATCATGCAATTGTAATAATTGTTACAAAATGAATTATTAGATTTGTCACATGATGCCGATAAAGACCTGCTCCTTTTATATTTCTTTATTATTTTTCTTATTTTCATGTACCAATGAAAAAAAAGAACATAAACCTGCCCCACCTGTAAATATTTTAGAATCCTTAAAAAAAGCAGTGGATAGATATCCCGACTCTTTGCTTCTCGTGCATGACTTAATAGAACAATACAGAAATGAAGGCCATTATGATTCAGCTCTGGCAATTACAGATGAGCAAATAAAAAAAGATAGTGGCAATGCTTATTTATGGAATATCAAAGCCACTTTATATTTTGAAAATAATGATACTTTAAAAGCGATTGATGCTTTGGAACAAGCCATTGCAATCTATCCTCTTCCTGAATACCTGGCAGCTGTGGGAACGATTTATGCTGAAATAAAGAGCAGGAATGCCTTGCATATTGCGGATGAACTTCTTCAGTTAAATAAAGATAAATCAACCAAAAACGCCTATTTCATAAAAGGTCTCTATTACAATTTTGTAAATAAATCTGATTCGGCTATTCTATATCTAGACCGGAGCTTACAACTTGATTACACCTACATGTACGCTTACAGGGAAAAAGCCATTGCCCTGTATCAACAAAAAAAATACGAAGAAGCAATCAATGTTTTAAGAAGAGCTGTAACTATCCAGAATAATTTTGATGAAGGCTATTACTGGATGGGAAAAGCTTATGAAAAACTAGGTCAAAAAGAGGATGCTATATTATCCTATCAAAATGCGCTTATGTACGATAAGGATTATGCAGAAGCAAGAAATGCATTGGATAGTTTACAAAAATAAATCAAAGAAAATTTAAGTTCATAAGTGATTTCTTGTTAATCTGTCTTTATGATGTTTCGTCTTGCAAGGTTTTCTATCCGGAAATTTTTAAAAATAAAAAATAAAAAGCTCATTTCCCAAGTAACTTTTATTAATCCTTATTACATTTTACGATAAATAAAAAATGGGCTACTTTTATCCGCATAAATTACGAATAGTGAATAATCTTTTACGTACGGAATTAAAAAATTTAAACCCATGCATTTAATTGCCCCCTCTCTTCTTTCTGCCGATTTTTTACACCTTGAAGATGCCTGTAAAATGCTCAATGAAAGTGCAGCCGACTATTATCATCTTGATGTGATGGATGGCCGTTTTGTGCCCAATATCAGTTTTGGAATGTCTATCATCAAACAATTGAGACCGGCAAGTACCAAATTCTTTGATGTGCATTTAATGATCCTGGAACCGGAAAAATATGCAGAGGAATTCAAACAAGCCGGGGCAGATAGCCTTACTGTGCATATAGAAGCATGTGTACACCTGCACCGGAATATACAGCAAATAAAATCGCTGGGAATGCAGGCTGGTGTAGCTATTAATCCGCACACTCCCATAAGTTCATTGCAGGATATAATCAGGGATATCGACCTTGTGTGCCTCATGAGTGTGAATCCGGGTTTCGGCGGACAATCATTTATTCCTCATTCCATTCAAAAGATTAAAGACTTAAAAGCATTAATCACTCAAACCAATTCACATTCTAAAATAGAAGTAGATGGTGGCGTTTCCTTAAAAAATGCCCGTGAAATTCTCAACGCCGGTGCGGATGTTTTAGTGGCCGGAAATGCCGTATTTGGCTCTGCAGATCCGGTTGAGACGATTCGGTTATTGAAAGAAATTACGAGTTAGAAGTCAGGAGTTAGGAGTTGTCGGCACCGAAGGTCAGACAACGGGCACCTGAAGGCATCCTCCGGAAAAGGAAATCAGCGATCTGCACAAAAGTTTTTTAAGTTAATCGTGACAAAACCGGTCTGACCTGCGGTACTGACCTAGCCCTAATTCGTGTAATCCGTGCCTGAAATTCGTGTTTAAAAATAAAAAAAATCAATGCCGAAGGCATTCAACACGAAGTATTCAGCGCGAAGCATTCAACCCTTAAAACCTACATCTTCTTCCGCATCTGCTCCAGCACCATCGCTGTTTGTTTCAACCAATTGGTTTGCGTAGTATCCCAATCATGCTTTTGCTGTAATAGGTCCTGCAATATCTTACGACCTCTAAAAGCTTCCTGGGTGGAATAGAAACAATTGATAAATTTATTATCCAGTTTTTCATCCGTCTGAATAAAGATGCCGCCGGCATACCACTTGAACGGGTTGGGTAACGCCTCAAAATTGATTGCTTTTGCACCACCGTTAGCAAATCCCTCAAAATAGTATTGATAAAAACGGATGCATTCTTTTGCCTTCTCCCGGATCGCTGCATCGTCTTCCGGCTTGGACGGCTTTTTTGCCCAGGCATAATTTTGTTTGGAAAAAGGATTTTTGGAAGGATCAGGCCAAAGGGTTTTGCTTGAAACATAAAATAAATTCGTTTCCTTTTTCTTCTCTGTGCGATCGAGATGAAGTTCATCTTTATTTAACCTGGCGATTTCATAGGAGGCTTTTCTTCCATCATCATAGGAAGCAGTTATGATGTTATTATTTAATGAAAATTTCCCGTAAGTCATTTTGCCTTTGGGGTTTTCCAAAAGAGTGGAATCCGGCATAAATAATATTCCACTCTCATATTCTATTCCGGTGTTAGGGTCCTTACCGGTTATATCCACAAAAGATGGATTTTCCGATTCATCCAAAGGCCAGTATTGACATAAAAGGCTAAAAGAATCTCTTTCTGCCTTCACAATGTCACTGAGGATTTTTTCGTTTCTATCTTGTTGAGGTTCGGTACAATTCGATAATATAAAAACCACTGAAATGAATAACAATATTTTTCTCATGCGCCAAAAATAATAAAATCAATCAGAAGAAGATTTTAAATGTATTTTTATCTTGTAGGTATCACAAATATTTTTCAAATACCTGTATAAAAAATAAATAACCCCGAAATAACAATCCCCCGTTTTATGAGATTAACGGCTTTTATTTTATTCACTTTTATATCCCTCCCTTTATTTTCTCAAAAGAAGTCTGCCACAGTAGCAGGAAAGGTTATCGATGAAAAGGAGAGACCTGTTGCGGGTGCAAACATACTTATTCTCGGAAATCAAACAGGTATTATGAGTTCGGATTCCGGAACATTCCTCATTCAGGTGCCCGCAGAAAAGACATTTGCTTTGGTATTTTCTCATGCAGGGTATCATACACAACAGAAGAATTTCCTCTTAAGTAACAAGGAAGAAGAGTTTATAACTATCCAATTAATAAATGAAGGGAAAACACTTGAGACCGTCGTCATAAAAGATGAAGCAGAGCGAAGAGAAACAGGTCTCATAAGAATGAATCCAAAAAGTGCCGTTGCACTACCCTCTGCAACGGGTGGCGTGGAAGGATTGATAAAAATATTGGTTGGCAGTAACAATGAACTCACTTCTCAATATTCTGTCCGGGGAGGAAATTATGATGAGAACCTCATTTATGTCAATGATTTTGAAATTTATCGACCTTACCTTGTACGCAGCGGACAGCAGGAAGGATTAAGTTTCATCAACCCCGAAATGGTCAGGAACATTCAATTTTATAACGGAGGTTTCCAGGCAAAATATGGTGATAAAATAAGCAGCGTTCTGGACATTCAATATAAACAGCCAACAGAAATTGGAGGTGCCGCTTACATTAGTTTATTGGAACAGGGACTTCATTTAGAAGGAATTTCAAAAAACAAAAAACTTACCTGGATGGTTGGCACACGAAGCAAAACAAGCCGGAGTTTGCTGGCAAGCCAGGAAACAAAAGGAAAATATGAACCGTCTTCCTCGGATGTGCAGGCATTCCTAACCTGGCAAATTTCGCCTAAGAATCATCTCGAAATATTGGGCATCGCCTCCGGTTCTAAATTTTCTCTCGTGCCTGAATCCGCACAAAAATCCAGTGCTGTTTTCTCTCCCCTGTTTACAGCGAATATCGGGCTTGATATCTTTTTTGAGGGACAGGAAAAAGACAGTTATCAAAGTAACCTAATTGGGATAAGCCTGGTACAAAATATCAACAACCAATTGAAGTTAAAATGGCTTGCCAGCAGGTATGGCGATACCGAAAAGGAACATTTTGATATAACCAGTGCCTATCTATTTGGAGAAAGAAGTTTCGATAAATCCAAACCGGAGTTCGGTCAGATCGTGAATCCATTGGGCTCCGGAGTCTTTCAAAATTATGCCCGAAATGACCTCTATATTGAAGTGTTTAATTTCAGTCATAAAGGAAGTTATAAACAAGGAAAACATTTTTATCAATGGGGAGCAGGCATAGACCACACGGTCATTTCTGATAAATTAAATGAATGGGAATATATTGACAGCGCCGGTTATTCTCTTCCCTTTAATCCAAATCAGCTTCAATTGAACCAGGTGCTGAAATCAAAAGCAAACCTGACCGTTGAAAAAATAAGCGGTTACCTCCAGGATAATATTCGTTTCGGCAACACTGATAGGGATATCACTTTGCAGGTTGGCGTTCGTTTTAATTATAATTCGCTCAATAAAGAATTCCTGATCAACCCAAGAGCACAAATAAGTTACAAGCCCGACTGGCAACATGATATTGTATTCAAAGCCTCAGCGGGGATGTACAGCCAACCACCTTTTTACCGGGAATTAAGAAGATATGACGGCACGATAAACAAAAACCTGAAAAGTCAAAAGAGTATACAGTTTGTAGCTGGATTTGATTACAATCTTACGCAAAAACAAAGACCCATGCGCATTACAACAGAAGTGTATTATAAATCACTTACTGATGTAGTGCCTTACGATATTGAGAATGTACGCATCCGGTATTTTGGTGAGAACAGCGCCAAAGCCTATGCAGCAGGTATCGAAACAAGGATCTTCACCGAATTGGTAAAGGATGCAGAAAGCTGGTTCAGCATCGGCGTTAGTCAAACGAAAGAGGATTTAGACGATGATTATTATTACACCTATAAAAATGCAGCAGGAGAAATTATCAATAATAAAACGACGGACCAGGTGATCGCAGATAGTGTAAGAACCAATGTGGGTTTTGTACGGCGGCCTTCTGACCGGTTACTTACAATGGGATTATTTCTGCAGGATTATTTAAGTACCAATAAAAATTTCAAAGTGCACCTGAACCTCATTTATGGAAGTAATATGAGTTATAATATTCCTAATAATCCTAAGTATAGAAATGCATTAATTATAGACCCGTATATCCGGGCAGACATCGGCTTTAGTGCATTACTATTAAGCCAAAAATCTCAAAGAAGAATTCACTCCCCTTTCCGGAGTTTTGAAAATATCTGGGCAAGCCTGGAAGTATTTAATATTATTGACCGCGCAAATGTAATTTCCTACCAGTTGATAAAAGATTATGCAAATAACACCTTTAGCATTCCGAACAGGCTTACACCGAGGATGATTAATTTTAAGATATTGGCAAGGTGGTAGAAGTCTAGTTTGGAGTTTATAGTTTGAGGTTTGTAGTTAGGTCAACTTTATACTCTTTACAATTTAATAGTATTAGGTCTTGGACAAAAAATAAATCTAACTAAACAATAGATTTCAGTTTAGATTTATTAGTTGGCTCATAGCTCATAGCTGACCGCTTTAAAAATTCGTGAAATTCGTGCCTAAAATTCGTGTTTTCAATTTTTACTCTTCATTTTTTATATTCAAAAAGTAACTCATCATTTTCCCATCATCCAGGATATCTTTTTGCCTGATAAATCCGGCTTTAATAAGCACATTTTGAGAATCGATATTGTCTAATTCTGTTATTGCACAAATGTTAGAGAATCCTTTTTCAGTAAATAACCAATTTACAGTTTCATTCACCACTTCAGTAGCATATCCTTTTTTCCATTGTTCCCTGATCAGGGAATACCCGATTTCGATGGAACATTCCCTATCCACATCTTTTAAAAGAAGCAGGCCAATGTAATCACCGGATGATTTTTCTACAATAAAATATCGTCCAAAAACGCCCGTGTTTTCATAATCTAACAGTTGCGCGTTAAAGATGTGTTCGGTTTCTTCAATGGTAAGTTTTGGTGCTATAAATTCCTTTATAGCAGGATCATTAAACAAATCATACAAAGCGTTTAAATTTTCCTTTCTCCACTTAGCAACATATAACCTGTCGGTTTCAAACAGCATGGTATTTATTTATGAATTTCACTGGTGAAATGAAATTCGATATCCGGATTATTGGTGCGTTCTGTATTTAAGAACCATTCGCTCTGTGCGAGGTATACCAAATGACCATCCTTATCTTCAGCAATATTGCCGGATTTGTATTTTATAAAATCATTGAGTTTTTTGGGATCCTTTGAGGTAATCCAACAGGCTTTGTAATAAGGTAATGAATTTAGTTGTACAGATGCTCCATACTCATGTAACAAACGATATTGGATCACTTCAAACTGTAATTCTCCCACACAACCGATAATTTTTTTATTACCACCAAATTGAACAAACAATTGAGCAACACCTTCATCCGTTAATTGACGCAGACCTTTTTCCAACTGTTTTGTTTTCATGGGATCCTTATTGATAACCTCCCGGAATATCTCCGGAGAAAATGAAGGAATTCCTGTAAAGTAAAAATCTTCTCCTTCCGTTAAGGTATCGCCAATCTTAAAAGTTCCGGAGTCATACAATCCCACTACATCACCCGCATAGGCTGATTCAATGATGTCTTTTTCCCTGGCGAGGAAGGAATATGGATTACTAAATCGCACATTCTTTTCTGAACGTACGTGATGAAAGTATTTGTTACGTTCAAACTTACCCGAACAAACCCTTAAAAAGGCGATTCTATCGCGATGACGGGGATCCAGGTTCGCATGAATTTTAAAAATGAACCCGGTAAATTTATTATCTGTAGGTTTAACAATTCTTGCAGTTGTTTCCCTTTTCTGCGGAACCGGGGAAATTTTGACAAAAGTTTCCAGTAATTCCTTTACACCGAAATTATTCACGGCGCTTCCAAAAAATACGGGAGCAATCTCTCCTTTTAAATAAGCCTCCTTATCAAAATCATCATAAACACCATTGAGCAATTCTACATCTTCACGCAATTGCGCAGCATATTTCTCTCCTAATTTTACATTCAGAATGGCATCATCCAGGTTTTCTATTGGAATATCTTCTTCCGTTGTTTTCTGACTTGCGCTGAATAATAATAAATTCTTATCGTAGAGATTATAAACTCCTTTAAAATCTCTACCCATTCCAATTGGCCAGCTAAGCGGATGTAAATGAATATTTAATTCGGTTTCAATTTCATCCATCAGGTCAAAAGGATCTTTGCCGTCCCTGTCCAGTTTATTTACAAACACAATAACAGGCGTAGCCCGCATCCTGCACACTTCCATCAATCTTCTTGTTTGCTCCTCTACTCCTTTTACACAATCTATCACCAATACTACGCTATCCACAGCAGTTAACGTTCGATACGTATCCTCCGCAAAATCCTTGTGACCGGGAGTATCCAGCAAATTAATTAAGGTGTCTTCGTATTCAAAACTCATCACCGATGTAGCTACGGAAATACCACGCTGTCTTTCAATCTCCATAAAATCGGAGGTCGCATGTTTCTTGATCTTATTGCTTTTTACCGCACCCGCAGTTTGTATAGCCCCACCGAAAAGTAAAAACTTCTCCGTTAAGGTCGTTTTACCCGCATCCGGATGGGATATAATGGCAAAAGTCCGCCGCTTATTTATCTCGTTTAATAATTTAGTACTTACCTGTGGCTCCATATAAAAATAAAAAAAATTGGCTGCAAAGGTAGTTATTGTAAAATTTGGAAAGCAGAAAAAAAGAAGAAGAAGGAAATATAGATGAATACTTCGTGTTGAATGCCGTTGGCGTTGAATACTTCGTGTTGAATGCCGTTGGCGTTGAATACTTCGTGTTGAATGTCGTTGGCGTTGAATACTTCGTGTTGAATGCCGTTGGCGTT
>JBBSUB010000136.1:0-11632 GCA_038235345.1 Chitinophagales bacterium | reverse complement strand
TACACAGAGACGATATTTGATTCTTTTGATTTTGAATTGATCCCGCCACGTGAGGAAGTTATTATACAGGGTGAAACTTACCGGCAGCATTTATACCAGCTTCATAAAGGAATTGCAACTCTGAGCCGCCGGCAGCGGGAAGCTATTTATCTGCGCTTTTACCAAAATCTTTCTTATGACGAAACGGCCAAATTAATGTCTATGAAAGTGGAATCAGTATATAACCTGATTTCCAAGGCAGTGGGCCTTTTGAAAAACATGTTTTGCCTCCTTTTCATATTGTTCAAAATCAATCATTAAACCCTCATTCATATTCTTCTCAATCTTATTTAAAAAATAAAAGACAAAAACTGATGAGGTTTTTATCAACAATGTCTCTATGTATATAAAACAGTCAATCAGCATTGAAAGAATATCAATCATATACCGTTAGGGATTTTACGCTTGATGAAAATTTCCAGAATTGGGTGCTTCATCCTGATATAAAGAATATGTATTTCTGGGAGCAATGGATTCAGCAGCATCCTCAAAAGGCCGATGCGATATATGATGCAGTAAAATTAGTGCGATCTATCGGGTTTCAATCTTATACACTTTCAAATATAGAGAAAGAATCTTTGTGGGAATCTGTTTGGGATAAAATGGATGAAGTAGAAACTGAAGTGGTTTCGGATGTACCGGTATCTCTAAAGATGAATACCCCGGATAGAAAATGGAAATATGCTGTTGCAGCCGGCTTTATAGGCTTAATGGTCCTTTCTGTTTTCTGGTTAAAAACAGATCGTATGGTTTCCAAAACAATTTCCTTTAGTTCGCAAACCGGATTTGGCGAAGTAAAAAAGTTACTGCTTCCTGATAGTTCAGAAGTGACTTTAAACGCTTACTCCCGTTTGGTTTATGCTGAAAAAGAGAACAGTGACCGGGAAGTATGGATAGATGGTGAAGCCTTTTTCCAGGTAAAACATACTGTGAATAATAAAAAATTTATTGTGCATACGTTTGATAAGTTATCGGTAGAAGTGTTGGGCACCAGCTTCAATGTAAATAGTAAGGGAAATGAAATTGCAGTGGTTTTGCAAGAGGGAAGTATTAAGGTAGAGATTGATGAGGGAAATGCGCGTGAAAAAACACAGATGTATCTTAAACCAGGTGAAATGGTGAGTTATAATAAGAAGTTTGGAGATTATTCAAAAAGAGAGGTAGCTCCCGAAAAGTATGATTCATGGGCTTCAGGGAAATTAATGATGAATGATTATACTTTGGAACAGGCAGCCACATTTATGCAGCAGGTATTTGGGAAAAAGATCATTATTCGTGATTCAACTTTAGTGAGCAGTAAAATCTCAGGCTCCATGCCGATCATTTATAATGTGGATACCATGCTCGTGCAGTTTGGAAAAGTATTTAAAGTTCGTTTTCAGAAAAAGAACAATGAAATATGGGTAGAGAAGTAAACGGGAAAAGTGAGGGAGAAAATGGAAAAAAAATTTGTATAATTAATTCCTAACAACTAAATATAAAAACATGAAAACAAAACTGCTGATGCTCTTTATGTGTTCTTTTGCGTGGATCTCTTTTGCGCAATCTGCAAAGGCACAGGACCTTGCTACTAATGGATCTCATTTTATGAAGATTCCTAAAGAAAGTAGTTTGGTAGAAAGTTCACTTAAAACTGTATTGGTTCAAATTGAAAACAGGTTTGACGTATCTATTGCCTACCCCAGCGGGCTTGTAAAAGATAAAAATCTTACAATGGATGTTTCCAATTTTTTATCACCGGAAGATGCTTTGCAAAAGGCACTTACGCCTTTTAGTTTGACGTATGAAAAAATAAGAAATCAATTTTACCTGGTTTCTTCTAAAAATGTAAAAACTGAAAACCCTGGTTTGCAAAAAAAACAAAGGAACATCCAGCATCCTGTGCAGGGGAAAGTTACAGATGAAGACGGAAATGCTTTAGAAGGAGCTACGGTGAAGTTAAAGGGGTCAACTCTGGGTACACAAACGGATGCGAACGGATCATTTACTATTATGGTTCAGGAAGGGAATAAGGAAATACTTGAAGTATCTTTCAGTGGATTCAAAACAGTAGACGTGTCTATTGGCAGCCGCACTGAAGTAAACATTGTTCTTATTAAAACCAGCAGCACTTTAGATAATATTGTGGTAACCGGTTATACCACACAAAAGAAAAAGGATTTGACTGGCGCGGTATCAATTATTGATTTGAATGAAGCGAAAACAGTTCCTATTGCGGGTATCGACCAGGCAATCCAGGGAAAGGCGGCTGGTGTAAATGTGGTTGCTGACGGACAGCCCGGTGGTGGGGTTTCTGTTAGAATCCGCGGCTTTAGCACCATTGGAAATAATGATCCCTTATATATTATTGATGGCGTTCCAACTACTTCCGGCATCGGTATGATCAATTCATCCGATATTGAGTCGATGCAGATTTTGAAAGACGCTTCTTCTGCATCTATCTATGGCTCAAGAGCGGCAAATGGTGTCGTTATTATTACCACAAAAAAAGGAACACGGGGAAAAACCCAGATGAACTACAATGGAATGGTGGGAATTCAGCAAGTGGCTAATCTACCGAAACTGGTGAATGCACAACAATTTGGTGATGCCTTATTCCAGGCTTTCAAAAATGATGGCATCGCTCCTTCAAATGCGCTTTACGGAAATGGAGCTACGGCGGTTATACCTGAATTTTTGAACGCTGCCAAAACGATCCGTGCGGGTAATACAGATTGGTTCAATGAAGTTTACCATCCTGCCGCAGTTCAAACACACAACCTGATGTTAACCAGTGGCAATGAAAAATCGAGGCAGGCATTTTCAGTAGGTTATTTCAAGCAGGACGGCATATTGAGAAATACAGATTTTAATCGCTATACTGTTCGCCTTAATTCCGATTATAGCATTTTGGACCGGATCAGAATTGGTGAAAATTTTGGCCTTTCTTATTCTGAAAAAACAGGTGCCAATACGAACCTGGCAATTGGTGGAATTACAGGAGATGCCTATAAAGCGCATCCTTTAAGTAATGTATATGATATTGATGGAAACTTTGCCGGACCTGTAAGTGGATTGAATGATATCCGGAACCCGGTAGCAGCGCTCTTTTATAATAAAGATAATATTGGAAAAACGCTTAGAGCATTGGGCGATATATTCGCGGAAGTGACCGTGATGAAAGACTTGAATTTGAAAACGAGTTTTGCCCTGGATTATAATACTTATAACATTAAGAATTTTAGTTCAAGCTATAATGAAGGCCCGATTACTAGCCAGGCAATTAGTAATCTTACCACAGAGAATAATGTTTCTAAAACATGGACATGGGCCAACACTGCTACTTATTCTAAAAGATTTAATAAGCACCAGGTAGATGTGTTGGCGGGAACTGAAGCGATTCGTTTCTATTCAGAATTCTTTACTGCATACAGAGACCGTTTTCCTGTAAATATTTTAGATGGACGCTACCTTGATGCCGGGCAAGGACTGCCGAAAAACAGTGGCTCGGGTTTGAAGTCTACCTTGTTTTCATTATTCGGGAAAGTAAACTATTCATTTAATGATAAATACCTTCTTTCAGCAACAGTGCGCAGAGACGCCTCATCTAAATTAGCCGATGGATTTAACACGCAGGTTTTCCCCGCATTTTCATTAGGATGGCGTTTGTCTGAGGAAGATTTTATTAAAAATAAGTATCCCTTCATTAGTAATATGAAACTTCGTTTTGGGTGGGGACAAACGGGCAATCAGGAAATAGCGCCTTATGCCGCATACTCTTCATTTGTGCTGGATCTATACAATACCACTTATGATATTGGCGGTACCAATACAAGTCTTGTTCCCGGAATTGCACAGCGCCGTTATGGAAATAATCAGCTTAAGTGGGAAACAACTACGCAAACTAATATTGGCCTTGACCTCGGATTGTTCAACGAAAGTTTCAACCTGACGATCGATTACTTTAATAAAAACACAGAAGATTTATTAGTGCAGCCGAAGCAGCCTTCCGTATTTGGGCAGGCATCAGCTCCTTATGTCAATGGTGGCTCTATGAATAATAAAGGATTGGAAATTGCTGCAAATTATATGAGCAACCGCGAAAGAACATTCAATTATGAAATCGGTGGAAACGTTGCTTTTATTAAAAACAAGCTGGTTTCCTTATCCAGTGACCTCGCCTACATTTCCAGTCCGGTAAGTAATAATTTAAGCCGTGGATTAGAATTACAACGTACTGCAATTGGACAGCCTATTGCATCTTTTTATGGCTACGAGGTGGTTGGGATTTTTAAAACGGCCGAAGAAGTTGCCGCGGCTCCCAAACAAACAGGAAAAGGTATTGGTAGAATTCAGTATGCCGATTTGAATAATGATGGTGTGGTAGATGCGAAAGACCGTACTTTTCTCGGCAGTCCAATTCCTACTGTCACTTATGGCATCAATTTGAAAGCTGGTTATGCAGCTTTTGATCTTTCCATATTTTTACAAGGAGTTTCAGGAAATAAAATTTATAATTTCATGAAATACTACAACAATTTCATGTTTGATTATTTCAATAAAAGCGTTGATATATTGAACGCGTGGTCCCCAACAAATATGGATTCAAAAATTCCGGCGCTAAGTACAAAAGACGCCAATAATGAATTAAGACCTTCCACATACTTTATTGAAAATGGCGCATATTTAAGAGTGAAAAATGTGCAGTTGGGATATACTTTGCCGGCTGCAATGGCCCAAAAGATTAAAGCTTCCAAATTCCGGGTTTATTTGCAGGCGCAAAATCTACTCACGTTTACCAAATACACCGGCCTGGATCCGGAAGTGGGTATGCAAAATTATGGTACTGATAATCGTAATCTTGACATGGGCGTTGATCGTGGGCTCTATCCCAATTCCAGGACTTACTCTTTTGGACTAAATGTTACTTTTTAAAACGAAATCCGAATCTCCTTATAATTGTGAAATATAAAATATAAAAAAAATGAAAAAAATTTCAATTTATATTGCCTTACTTCTATCAGTTGTACTGATAGTATCGTGCAAAAAATCATTTTTAAATGCACCCCCGCTTGGCGAATTATCCAAAGACCAGCTTGCGGAAAAAAGTGGTGTAGAAACCGTAATTATCGGAGCTTACAGCGTACTAAATGGCCAGATAGATCAGGTTTCCAATGCATTTAATTCCCCGGCTTCTAATTGGTCATTTGGCGATGTTACATCTGATGATGCTTACAAAGGTGGTGGTGGTACGGGCGACCAAAACAATATCCACAAGATGGAAATTTTTACTGTAGATGCTACCTCGCTGGATGCTCAAAGAAAATGGATGGCACTGTATGAAGGTGTAAAAAGGGCAAATGAAGCGATTAAACTAATAAAAGCTGCTACGGGTTACGATGATGTGTTGCGTGGTCAGCGTATAGCAGAAATGCGTTTTCTGCGTGGTCACTTTTATTTTGAATTAAAGAAGATATATAACAGAATCCCTTATATCGATGAAAATGCAGAGAGTAAACAAGATTATTATGTTTCTAACGATGCACTTACTTCTGAACAATTATGGGCAAAAGTAGAAGATGATTTTAAAGCCGGCATTAATGTATTACCCAATTCCCAATTAAAAGAACCGGGTCGCCCGACGCGCTTTGCTGCCTGGGCTTATTTATGTAAGACGTATATTTTTCAAAAGAAATGGAGCCTTGCAATAACAGCCGCAGATACAGTCATTACCAAAGGTGGTTATAGTTTAATGCCTAATTTTTCAGATGTTTTTCTATCCGAAAATGACAATGGAAAAGAAATCATTTTCGCTATCCAAAACTCCATCAATGATGGTTCCATCAATAGCTACAATGGATCTATTGGTGACAGGCTATTTCCGATTGGAGGGCCTTACTGGCCGGGTGCCCAGTATGGGTTTCTGCGTCCTTCACAGAATTTAGTGAATACGTATAAAACCAATGTGTTGGGTTTACCGGTTGAAGATAATATTGATGTGACCGCAGATGATTTTGTGGATCCGCGTTTGGATCATACCATTGCCCGCCCTGGGATTCCTTTTTTAGATCTTCCTGAAGTGTACAATGTTGCCTGGGTTAGAGATGTGGCTACTTATGGTTCTTTTAGTTTGAAGAAACGACTTGTTTCGCCCTTATCGTCACATTGGCTTAGAGTCAATCCTTATGTCAATGACTTAAATTATTACATTATCCGACTACCGGATGTTTTGCTCTGGAAAGCGGAAGCCGCAATTCAAACCGGTGATTTGGAAACCGGTCGCGGATTAATTAACCAGGTAAGAAGAAGATCCCGTGACGGGAAAAAAGTGCAAAAATTAACAGGTGGAAATGCGGCTAATTACAAAGTAGATGAATATTTGATTCCGTTTCTTAACAATGCCCAAGCCATCAAAGCACTGAAAGAAGAAAGAAGGTTAGAGTTTTCTCTTGAAGGCCACCGGTTTTTTGATTTGGTACGATGGGGAGATGCAACAACCGTTCTGAATAATTATTTCGTGATTGAAAAAACCAAGAGGGGTATCCTGTCCGTTGCCAACTTCACTTCCGGCAAAAATGAATATCAGCCGATTCCACAAAATGAGATTGATTTAAGTAAAGGGAAATTAATACAGAATCCTAATTATTAAAAAAGGGAACTGAAATAAATAATAAAGCCAGTGCGATAAAAAGTACTGGCTTTATTTTTGAAAAATGAGTGAACCAGGGAGGCGTGGAAAATAAACTGTCAATATTTTTTTCATATTGGCACAATGGGAACATTCGTAAACATCAACTGTTTCCTCTGACCGTTTGAATTCTCACATTAGGCCAGGTTGATTGGCGCACCAACCGGAACAACACAGGAGGAAAAATATCCACAGCGATTCTCCAAAACAAACCACCGGATGATAATTGAGATTCTCTATTTTCGATAGTTACTTTTAGTGAATACCGTTTCTCTTTTAACTGTTACTTCTTTCATGCCACATAAGGCTTCACTTTTATTAATTTCGTCTCTAATTCTTCAAGAGATTTTCCTTTAGTTTCCGGCATTAGAAAAATCACCCATAATAATTGTAAAACCATCATAAGGGCAAAAAAGAAGAAAATGGGCGCAGGCCCAATCTTTACAGCTAGTATAGGGAATATGGTGGTAATTATTGCCGCCAAAATCCAATGTGTTGAAGCGCCGAGAGATTGCCCGTAAGCCCGCACGCTGTTTGGAAATATCTCTGAAATAAATACCCAAATGACCGCGCCCTGGCCTATAGCATGAGAAGCGATAAATAAGAAGAGGAGTGAGGGAACGATCATACCACCCAAATAATTAAAATAAAAGGCAGCGGCTACTGCTGTCAATGAAATGATGTAGCCAAAGGAACCAATCAACATTAATTTCTTACGGCCCCATTTGTCTATCAGGTACAGTCCAGCCATTGTAAATACCAGGTTAACCAATCCAATACCTACACTCTGAAGAAATGCGCCTTGTTTATCAATACCTGCCAGTTCAAAAACACGGGGTGCAAAATAGATGATGGCATTAATGCCTGACAGCTGGTTAAAAAATGCGATCATGATCGCCAGAAAAATGGGAACGCTAAATCTTTTGCTGAAAAAGTCGGCAAGGCTTTCCTTTTTATTATCCTCACTGATCGTTCTTTGAAGCGCTTCAATGGCTTCATCTACACCGGAAGGGTCACTTACCTCCAGTGTTTTACGGGCGGTATTATAATCACCCCTGTGAACAATAAGCCATCTGGGGCTTTCAGGAACAAAAAATACCAAAATGGTATAGACAAGGGCCGGAAGAGCCACTATTCCTAACATGATCCGCCAGCTATTCTCACCACCAAATCCCTGTAGCAAATAATTGGAGAAATAAGCCATGAGGATTCCAAAAACGATATTAAACTGGAAAGTAGCAACAAGCTTTCCCCTGTTTTTTGCCGGAGCAATTTCAGATATATACATAGGAGCCACTACGGAAGATGCGCCAATTGCCAAGCCTCCAAGTACACGAAATGCCATAAAAATATAAACATCCGGAGCAAGAGCAGAACCAATGCCTGAAACCAGGTACAAAATTCCTATCCAAAGGAGCGTTTTCTTTCTGCCAAACTTAGTGGCAGGAATTCCTCCCAAAAGAGCGCCGATTACAGTACCATATAAGGCTATTGCTATTGCTATTCCGTGAAGTACATCGCTTAGCTGCCAGATTCTTTTGATATCTTGTTCGGCTCCGGAAATGACAGCGACATCAAAACCAAATAAAAACCCACCAAGAGCCACAACGATACTCCAAAGTAATAATTTCTTATTCATATCCCTATTTTGACTTGTTATTTAGATTTTGGATGCGGTTTTTATCTTCTGAATTATTACATTTTCTTATAACTCTGTTCAAAAATAATTAACTTCTTGAACTTCCTAAACTTCTCATTTTTTATATGGATTCTGCAAAAAGGAACGATGCAAAATAAGTATTCGCTTCAGCACTAACAAATTTAGTATCTCCTAATGAACCAAAAAACGAAATAGAGGATGATTACTCGAAAGAAATCCATTTAGAAAAGATCGGTAAAATAAAATAATTCCAAAAAGATAGGGTGAGAAGCTTCAGAAATCTAAGATGATCAATCCGACTCTAAGATTTTACAAACAAATAAAAAGACACTCACCCCCATTCTTAATGCTTCGGAAAGAGGTATTTGAAAAGATCATTGTAGTATTCAGCTTAAAGGAAAGCAGAATACTTTGACTGCATCAAATGAGATTCTATAGAGTTTTATAACAAGAAGTTTTACAGAGATTTCTCTAAAGTTTAGACAGAAAAAATTCTTCTATTTACAATATCCAATCCCATTAAACTTTCCTAATTAATTCTCATCTTTCGCGAATTTCTTGACATGATTATTAAAAAGCAAGGTCTGTATCCCCGTTTACCAGCGGGACTTGCCACCGGGTTTGGAAAAAATATACGCTTCGTCCGCCAATCGTCGGACAAGCTTTTTCTTTTGCGGCATAAACCGCTTCGCTTTTTATTCCACAGTCAAAAATATTTTCCCCAAAAACCAATGTGCGCTCCTATAAAGATGGAGAAGAGAAACTGAAATCCATCTTATATGTTCCACAATTACTTTATTTTCTGCCCTGCCTCTTCCGGAGTCACCCGAATATAATTATAAAAATCCTTTACACTTTTGTGACCACTAATTTTCATGATTAATTCTACTGGAGTGGCAGCCAAGAATTCATTCGTACAAAAAGAGCGGCGGCAGGTATGACTTGTGATCCAGGCATATTTTGGTTTCACTTCAACGATATCTCTGTTTCCTTTATGAGAATGGTTAATATTTTCTGAAATCCCCGCCAGTTCAGCTATCCTTTTTATATGTCTGTTAAGCTCTGCATTCGTTGGTGCTGGTGTATTATTATTAAAACGTTCATCGAGAATTTTCTGTGCTTCAGGCCTTAAAGGAATAACGACCTAATGGTCGGATTTTTGTTGTTTCTTATAAAGCATGTCTCCTCTTAAATCATCTATCATCAGTTTTGAAAAATCTGAAAAACGCAAACCGGTCATACACCCTAAGACAAAATCATCTCTATAGTCCATCAAATGTGGATACCGGGAAAGATCGACCTGGAATATTTTTTTTATTTCATCCCAGTTAAGGTAAACCGCATCCACTTCTTCTTCCAAAATTTTCCAACCATCCATATCAAGTGGCGGAATAATTCCTTTACGGATTCGATTTCGAAGGAATGTCCGAAACTGCTTAACAGTTTTTCCAACCGTATTTATTTTTAATCCAACGATCTTTATTTTACGTCTTCTTTGCACGTATTCGTACATTAAAAAATCAACAAACTCTTCATAAAAGGTCAGGTTGAGGCTTTCAAATGTGATTGCCTCACCTCTGTAGGCTTCAAACTCTAAAAGGTGCTCTTTCATATTTCGGTAAATACGCGGCATATCCTTACAAACTTTTTTAGTTTTTGATTGGATGTAGTCATCAATTTGGAAATAGAGGTTCATGTTTTGAGAGATCTTTTCCTTTTCAATTTTTTCTTCAATTTCTTGAAGAGAAGAAATATCAAAATCTGGCTGAAACTTATCCTTAACAAAACCTGAAGGATCAGTTACTTTTGTTTTCGACGCAAAGATTACAAGGTCTTCAGCCACACGAAAATTATGTAATAACTTCAAATTCAATTCTTCCGCTGATCCAAATTTGCCAGGTAAATCCTGACGGATAGTTTTTAATTTTTTATCCCAAAATGCAGGTGGAATTTCTATTCCGGTATTTAACAGCGGTCTACATTCCCGATTGAAAGAATATTGTATGTAAATAAGGCACGAACAAATCGCTCATTGATTAAAAATTTAAGATATATTTATTGTAGGTGCATCGGGCACTGATCTTTGCGATTTTCATGATGTTTTGTTCTTTTCGATAAAAGAAATCCCCAAAAAATATTTTTTTATATCTTATTTATTCCTCCAACAAAAAGCCTCATTACAGAGCCAAGAATTTGGTCCTGGACATTATCTTATAAGTATGGCAGGTTTTTATTTACATCAACTATTGGCGAGATGGGGTATGAAATGATATTCCCATAATAATAAGCAGGATGTATTTTATTAAAATCTCCAAATGAATTATTAAAAGTTTACTAATTAATACATGGAACCAGTCAATACTTATTATAAAAAATGGCTTGAAGAAATTAAGTGTAAAATAAAGACAGCTCAATTAAAAGTCGCTGTAAGTGCCAATGCCCAACGGATTAAATTGTATTGGCAACTTACTTACCCAGGAAAATATAAACAGGCAATAAAAGACAGATTGGAGAGAGGTAATAATCGATCAGTTGTCAATTGATTTACGATTGAGTTTTCCGGATATAAAAGGGTTTTTACGCAGGAATTTATGCGCCATCAATCTGATGTAACTATTTTACAGTCCTGATTCCGCAATTGCGCCAGAAGCTGTGGCACAAATTCCATGGGGCCATAACAGACTTATCATTAACAAGATAAAGAACGTAGAAGAAGCGATTTTCTACTGTAGAGCGACAGTTCAAAATGGATGGAGCAGAGATAATCTTGAATTAGCAATCAGAAATAAATACTTTGAATCAAAAGGAAAGTCGATAACAAATTTCCAATATACACTACCACAAGCGCAATCGGATCTTGCCATCGAAACGCTGAAAAATCCGTATAATTTCGATTTTCTGGAATTAGAGGATGATGCTTTGGAAAGAGAGATAGAAAATGCAATGATGGAACATCTAACCCGATTTTTAATAGAACTAGGGAAAGGATTTGCCTTTGTTGGCAGGCAATATTCTCTGGTAGTAGGGGATAAAGAAAACTCTATTGATTTGCTTTTTTACCATTTACGTCTTCGCTCTTTTTTTGTTATAGAATTGAAGGCAGGAAAATTTAAACCGGAATTCGCAGGTAAATTAAACTATTATTTATCTGCTATTAATAGCCAACTAAAACATCCGTCAGACAATCCATCCATAGGCCTTATTTTATGTAAGCATAAGGATATAGTAGAGGTTGAATATTCCCTTCGAGATATCAATAAACCAAT
>JBBSUB010000135.1:0-11712 GCA_038235345.1 Chitinophagales bacterium | reverse complement strand
TTTTGCAGATCTTCCGGGATGGACATGGGCGTTTCGATGTGCTGACGGTACATATCAATTACATATAAATATCCGTCAGGGCCGGACGAAAGACTGGCAGGGCGAAACCATGTGTCAGTAGTGGCGAGAAATTCTTTCTCTTTTTCGTTTCCTCCTCGTTTGGCTACCATGAAGGGTTCTTTTTCGTCGACTGATAAGATATCCCTGTGAACCAGGTTTCCCGCTACTTCTCCTGTAAAAATATTTCCGTAATATTCTTTAGGCAAAGCATCGCCTTCATAGTAGGTTCCTCCCGAAGCGCCTGTAAAATGATCCCGGGCGTATTCAACTCTATCCAGTTTATTCTCCTGAAATTCTTTATTTCGCCTGTCTGTGCGTGCCTGCCGCCAAAAAGGTGTTTCGGATTTCTGGTACATCAGAGGATCGTGATCCGAAATATTTTGCACTGAATTTTTCGCGGAGGATGGTAGGTAAGGATTTCTATCCAAATATCTTAAAGGCGTAACCGCTTCCCGGATGTGCAGGGAATTAGCCGTAAAAAAACGGTGGCCCCAATCATCTATTGCCATTCCGAATTGTCCGGGTCCTGTGCTTCTTTCAAATAAATTTCTGTCCAGCCGAAACCGGAAATCCGCGCCCTGCATAATCAATTTTGGTTCGTCAGGTTTCCGTGTAAACGTAATTTCACCTGCTTGTCCTGTATTGTTGGCATAAATCCAATTATCTATTCCAAAACGGAGATTGGTAATTTGAGCTTCTTCATTCTTATCAAAGAACCCGGTGAAAAGAACTTCTTTACTATCTGCACGTCCATCCCCGTCGGTATCTTTATAAAATAAAATATTGGGAGCTGCTGCTATAAGAAGTCCACCATTCCAGGGTAAAATACTGGTTGCTTCTCTAATGCCATCAGTAAATACGATAGCGGTGTCTGCGCGTCCATCTCCATTGAGATCTTTTAGCATCACTATATTTCCCTTGCCCTTTACAGAATCGGGTTTGTATGCATCCAACATTCCCACGACATAAGCATTCCCCTGCTCATCAAATTCCATTGAAACCGGGTCAATCACGAATGGTTCCGTCGCAAAAATTTCAGCTTTAAAATCATCGGCAAACTGGAATGTTTCCATAGATTGCTCAGGAGTGAGAGGCCCTGGATATTTAGATTTTTCTTTGCAGGAAAATAAAAATATTCCAACAAAAAAAGTGAGTATGGCATATTTTAAAATGACACTTTCCGATAAGATTCTTTTTATTTTCATACTTTAATATTGAATAACTTGTTTTTTTGATTACTATTAATTTTTATAATTCCACCTGAAAAAAATGAAATATCCTGGTTATTAATTCTGACTATCTTTTGCTTTCTCTAATAATTTAACCGCTTGTCTCACTAATATTTTACCCGCGTTTTCTGCACCGGAAGTCCCTATTTCTACCTCATACCCGCCATATTTTTTTTCTTTGGGTAAACTCGCATAATGAACACCGTTACCATTTGAATATCCGAATACCAAAGTCTGAGGGAAAGGTGAATTTTCTCTTATCTCTGTCCCTAATTCTGTCAGAGGCTCTCCTGGTAAGGCTACAAAAGCCAGTGAACCATAGCTTATTACCTGAAGCTCTGTTGAAACAGAATCCAGTCCTGTACGTTCTTTGCCAAGTTTTGAAAGGGGCAACCATATTTTACTTTGAACCACATTTAATTTACCCGGTGATAGTTTTGCGCTGTATTGATATGCCTCTTTAGCCAGCCCGGCTAATCCTTTGCCCATTTCCTCAACAGCCTCCCTACCCCTTTTCCAGGGATTTATATCTCCGGCTGCTCCCTGAAAAAATACTGCCTCCCCACCGATGGACTGGCTTATTTGCCTGGATGCCTCTTCCGGCCAATCGCCGGAGATGGCTTGAGAATATGGATAAATAGAAACTCCATGAATAGCTGTGTGGAAAATAGAAATGATATTATTTCCTTTCATATCCCGGAAAGAAAGCAGCACCATCGTCCGGTCCATGGGACCAAACGAAGCCCCGCCAACAAGTACATCAGGGTTGTATTGTTCATTTTTATAATTGTATCCATTGGGTACATTGGCATCAGCAATTCCCCATTTGGGTTCCCGGGGTCGCCGGTTATTCATATATTTTGACGCATCCACACGACCTATCCAAAGTTCAGCAGGCTGGAGGGAATTATGTGCTTTTTGAGCAGCTTTTACCGTTTGATCAATTAAAAGTTTCATCCATTTTTTAAAATAAGGATCCTCATTTTGAGGCGGCATATATCTTATGGCCCACCAGGTATCTGATTCTTTGCCCCGATAGCCTGCTTTATAAACAGGGCTCCATGGGGCGGAATGATTGTGGGAGGCGTTTACCAGAATTTGTTTACCTGGAATCTTAAGTTTAGAGGCTATTGCTTTCCGAACTTCCTCCGTAGCCGATTCTCCGGCATCGGTTAAATCCCAGGTAACCATTACTACTTCAATCCCCCCATCCTGTAAAACAATAGCACGAACATAAATAGAATCCTCAATCCCTTCATAAGGCTTACCGGTTACCCAATTTTTTACTGCCGGATCAGGGGTGATATTTTCTTTACCCATTCCTACTCTGAGTGCCGACTGTGCTTCATTAGCAAGAGAGAAAATTACATTGGATTTAGAGTGTGTATGAACATCTGTAAGTCCGTCTACTTTCTTAGCAATTAAAATGTAAAAGACAAAAAAGAAAAACATTATCAAAAATGCACCACCCGAATATGAATAATAATTGAATCTTTTTTTCATTTGGTTTTTAATGGTTTCATTAAAAGAATAAGAAGCAAATTTTAATTTAAGCCGGATACGGAATGAATGGTTTGTATCGGCTATAATTTCAATACTATTTAAGCCGCAATTATTAGTGTCCGTAAATTTAAATTACCTCTGTTTAAAATCATTTTATGTCCTTTTATGTCCCCATTACTTTAGTGATTTTTTATAGCTAAATCTTCAAACTGTGAAAGATGTACTTCTATAACAAATCTATTATTTAAAAAGGTTAAATAATAGTAACACGCTTTAAGGATAAGGATAAGTTACTATTCCAACGTTTGAAATCGTTTTCCTTTTCCACAAACCACCTGAGATATTAGGCTCAGAATCTACAAACCCGGTTATTATTTGAACAATTTCATTGGCTATTAACTCATGTCCTGTATCGCCGGGATGAATTCCATCAAGTAGTAATGAATCTATTCCCAAATGATTTTTTCGCACATACTTTTGAAATACCTTCCAGGTATCGATCACCGCCACATTTTTTTCTTTAGCTAATTCTCTTACCGCTCTGCGGTATTTTTTTAATCTTTTTTTATGGTACCCATTAAATTTTTTACCGACCGGATTCGGCGTCAACAGTATAACGCTGCCTTTAATTTCTTGTATTTTAGTTATGTAGAAATTAAGATTGCGCCGATAATCTTTTACCGAAATCCGGGAAGGACTTTTTGAGCCCTTATCCTGCCAGGAATCGTTTAATCCAAAATTAATCGTTACCCAATCCGGTTTATATTTTAAAACGCCTGTGTCAAATCTGTCCATGCCGTGAGCAATTTTTGCAAAATTATTATCCCTTATTGAACCCGAATGACTGCTGGGTGTACCCGCATTAATTACTTTTACGTCTATTCCTTTTTCTTTTAAATCTTCTTCAATTCTTACGGCATATACTTTCTCAATATTTTTCCTGGGCGCAGTAGTAGAATTTCCGAAGGTTACAACTATTATCTGCGTTGATTTTTGACCCGGACAATTGTTGAAAGTAAATAAAAAACCGACTGATAAAATAATGGCGAAAAGCCCTTTCCTAAAAATATATTTTATTCTTCCTTGCATTTTTCAACATTTATTTTATCACTTCACTTCTATCTTTTAACCGGCACCAATATAATTTCTCTTAAATCCATCATAGACCCTTCTTCTGTTTTTGAATTGGATTTAAAAATCATTTTATGAATGCCGGCCGGCAAAGTAAGCATACCTATTTTTTCTTTACGAAAAGTAAACCATGAGCCTGTTTTTTTAATTCTTCCTTTTATACTTTTATTACCTGCCTGGAATATAAACCATTTACCTGACCTGGCATCATCTACTGACCATTCCATAAATACTTCGTATTTACCTTTCTTGTCCACCTGAACTTCCCATTCAGCACGATCTTCAGTCGTAAACCACCCAAAGGCTTTCCATTCGGGCATATATTTTATTTTGGGTCCGATTGCGGCTGCTTTTGCAGCAGTTAAATAATATTCTCCTGCTTCATTTGAATGGATCATTTCCAGGTGATTCGTTATATTTCTTTTCTCTTTAAAGGCAAGAGGAGTAATATCATGAACAGCCTTTACAATAATATCTTCTACTTCCTCAGCAAAGGGGGAAGGTTTATCATAATAATACATACTTGATTCTGCCTCATAGCCACCTTCCCTAATCACTCTTTTTGAGGCAATATAACAAGGTACATCATTGGAATATCCATTAATCCAAAGATGCTCAGCGCCCAATTCATTTTTGAGTCTTGTGGAATAATCCACTACCACTTCACCAGCCAGGTTGACCATTGCAAGTTTATTATCAAAGTTCCATAACTGCACAGGATAATCAAGTTCTGCTGGGATCTTATCGCCTCTCAATACCCGGTCAAGTGCCAGGCGGGCATAATAGCCTTTCACCGTCTTGTCTTTTGTTAATTCAATCAATTCAGGAACTGTTGGAACATGAGAAAATGGAAGTTTGATCCACTTCATTTTCCCAACAGGTGGCGAGGTTAAAGGTTGCAATTGGCCTTTAATCAGCTTATCGACATTATCTGATATTTCCTGGCCATGATTTCGAAGATTTTCCAGGTTGCCCCGTGGTTCGGGGTTAGCATCGGCTCCACAGCCAACGGCTACCAGGGCAGTTACTCCCGGGTGGTTGGCTTCAATGATTTTTTGTGCTTCAGCAATCCAATCCCCATGAATTTCGTTCACATTTCCACCAAGCGTAGTCCCATGACAGGCGTAGTTCACTAAGACTGCCCTTAATGATCCATCAGGATTATTAATGCGAAGTAAGGGCAATGAAGGGTCTACAGGGCCTCCTTTTGTACGGCGGTTCATAGCAAATGAAGCTTGACCTTGTCCCCAACTTACATAAGCAGGTTTCCGGTTTTTTAAAGCAGCCAGGGCTACCTCTTCCAGTTTCTGACTAAGCTGTTCTGAATATTCAGCAATGTGTACTAACTGTTCCAGCGCCAGAACTGAATCGCTAAAGTGATCAGGTCTGTATTGTAAAATATTAAGCAAATTCCCTACCTCAGGGCCCCCGTGCGTATGAGATGCACAAATGACAAGTTGCTCAGGATTAATACCGGCTTTTTTTGAAAGGGCTTCTCCTAATTTGGCCGTTATTGGCCAGGTAATTCCCACCAGATCAACGGTGATTAAAATAGAAGGATTTTCCGCATCACTGCCAAATGCCAGCGCTTTTGCATGAAGTCTTTGTAAGATACCCTCTGATTCAGATTTTACCCTTGCTCCGTAACCGGCAAGACGTATGGGCCCATCAGGAGTAATATCTATCGAGGCCACGCCTACTTGCATGGTTGCGGGATTATCAGGCTTTTGAGCAAATGAGATTTCACTAAAAGACAAGATTGCTACAAGGATAAAATATCCATAAAGCCGCGTAAATATTTTCAGATTCGATTTCATACTATTTTTATTTTATAAGATAAATGGTTACCATCAATGATTATGACGCTCTTATTAATCTTGTCGGCTCCTAAAAGCCAGGTATTAACTAAGCTTGCTTTCTATAATTCACGTGACACTTATTTTTTCTGTTGTAAATATGCCAACAGGTCCGCCATTTGTTGTTTGTCTATTTTCTTTTCCAGATCATCCGGCATTGCTGACATTCCCAGGGCAGTGAGAGAAGCTATGTCCTGCCGTGCTATATTGGTTTCAATTCCCTCTGTATTTATTAACTTTATAGCAGAAGGTGTTTCAGCTGAAATAATCCCCTGGACTATCTTTCCATTGTTTAGTTTCACACTCCACAGATCATATCCATGAGCGATGGATCTGTTAGGATCTAATATGCTGGTTAAAATATCTGAAGCTGCCCATGCGTGAACAGTTCCCAGGTCAGGTCCAATGGCCTGCCCCAATTTACCTTTAAATTGATGACACATGACACAATGCATCTGGTACATGGACAATCCTTTTGCAGCATTCCCTTTTAAACTCAGGGAAGCCTTGTATTGATCCACCACATCTTTACGTTTATCATCCATTTTAGCCAAAACAGTTCTGGCACGGTCTCTATAAGCACCTTGGGAGCGCAACCGTACACTTTGCGACCAATTAATTTCACTCCGGTTTATTTTGCCGGTTTCTATGGCATCTAATAATAATTTTATTCTTGGATCACTTCCCAAAAAGGCGTTGATAGCTTCACTTCTTGCTCCCGGACTTAAAGCAGACCATTCCTGCAGAAAATACGCGGCGGTTTCTTCGCCGGGTATGGATCCAAGCGTTTTAATTGCAGAGAGTTGAACGGGCGAAGGATTACGCGGATTGATTAATTTCTTCAAAAATGAAACATATGGCCGGGGGTTTATAAGCGCTATAAAATCTATGGCGGAAGATCTGATCACCGGATCTAAATTTTCATTTTCGGCAATCTGCTGTGCTTTAGACATTGCCTCCCTGGTTTTAACATCGTCAGGAAGGCCAATGATTCTTAAAATACGAATAGCGCCCCTTCTTATTACATTCGAATTATTTTCCAGACCGGCCTTAAACAATACATCTCTTTCACGGCCTATATCGGAGGGCAGTTTTGACCTGTTTCCTAACCCCTGGGCTATGCCTTCAATTAAATCAGGTTGCCAGGTTTCTTTTTCATTTTTTGAGGATGTAAAGGCCTTTTGCAAAAATTGATTTATGACGTCCGTACCCTGGCTCTTTCCCACGATGCTGCTTAATAATTGTATCAAAGAATTATTTGCCGTTACGGAAGAATCATAATTTAAAAGGACGGCATTCAACAAGTCAACAGACGGTGAAAATTTAGCGCTTAAAGCAGCAATCTGCACCCATTTATCGCCAAGGTCTTTGAACAGCAATCGTTGCCTCGCAGCATTTACTTCGGGTGTATTTATAAAACCTAAAGTACATAATAATTGAAACCTCACTTTTGCGTTCGCATCATTTTGCAAAGCCAGCAAGCCTTTCAGGAGGATGGGTTCTTTTTCCAGGTGAAGTTCTGCCAGCTTAATAGCATTTTCCCGAATGCCCGGCATAGGATCTTGTAAGGCATTTACTATTAAATCCGCGCTAAGTTTATTCATTCCTTCAAGCGTCCACAATGCATGTAACCTACCCATAGGTTGATTTATATTCTGAGCCATCTGAATCAGGGAGGGCAAGGCTTTATCCGAATTCCTGTCCACCAATAATCTTTGCGCATTACTTCGCCACCAGATATTCTTATCATTCAATTTGGATACTAATTCCTCATTGGAGGCGTCGCCAAGTTTAAGACCCTTGGTCCAGTCCTGTGGGGCTGCATCCGTAGCACTCACGCGGTAAATGCGGCCGGTGCCCGTTCCATTGTATAAATCAACTTTCTTCAAAACATCTTCCGACATAAATTCTGGACCTTCAATTACCTGCCGGTAGAAATCCACAATATAAAGTGCTCCATCCGGTCCAATATAGGTATTGACCATCCGGCAATAAGCATCTTTAGAGGTAAGAAAATCTTTTCGTTCATGTATTCTGTTAGCTTTGAAAGTGGCACCATCCGTTTCGAGGCGATCCACATGAATGAGATTACTGGCAGGTTCGGCTACAAAGGTCACATTACTGTTGTATCCCTCCGGAAATGCTCCACCCAAATAAGTTGTAAGTCCACAGGCTGCGGTGAATACACCCACATTAGTGAGCATTTGATATTCCGGATTAATGGTAATTGGAAATACTTCGGAATGGTTGGCAAGTGTTTGTGTGGCATTGGAAACAACCAGGTCCGGATTCCGATTAAGGTAGCGTGCAGCAATGACTTCATGATAAATGTGATTACTATTATTCACCATAAGATGGTTACCCCATTCATCAAAAGTTTGTCCGAACTGCGTTTTGCCCGAAAGTGCTTCAAGCTTTTTTAGATCAGGACGAAACCTGACAGAACTCTCTGTCAGACTATTAGTAGAATCACCATAGAAATGAATGCTGTTCCCTTTGACCACGGGTAAACTGGCCAGGTAAACCCAATTGTCCAGGCCATACAATGGGTTATTTACATTTGCTTCCAGGTTGGAAGTGTCGAAGCCTGTGAGCAGGGTTTTTCTTATATCCGATACTCCATCATCATTCGTGTCTTCAAAGTAAAATACATTTGGAGGATCTGTAACGATGATGCCTTTTTTCCATCTCATAACACCTGTGGGCAAGATTAATGAATCCGCAAATACAGTACTTTGATCCATGTTACCATCACCGTTAGTATCCTTCAATAACACCACCCTCCCTATGCCGGATTTATTATAAGGAACTCCCGGCATTTCCACAACATACATTCTTCCATATTCGTCCACCGTCATGGCTACAGGGTCATTGATCATTGGCTCACTCGCGATCAACTCAATTTTGAAACCGGGCTCAAGCTCAAAAGAAGATAGGGCTTTTACAGCGGATTCGCTAAAAGGTGAATCCGGCGTACTCTTGCAGCCGGCGAATAAAAGAAGCATAGAACTTAAAATAACCAGGTCTAAATAAAAATGACGCTTTATATTTAAATGCCTCCTAAACTTCAAAAAAAGATTACAATAAGTCACAATGAATGATATTTTTAATGAATTAAAACAGTTAATTGGAAACAATAATTATTACAATTTTTAAAATAACCTACTTTCTTTATTGGCATAAACATTAGTTCAATATTATTACGGTATCTTTTTCAACCGGATAATTGAGTGCATGATACCCAAATTATTTCCTGGATGTCTTTAACCATCATTTGGAACAATTGCATCAACTCATTTGCTCAACTCTTCCAAAATTTGTTTTCTGATTTTCCTAAAATAATGAATACTATTATCATATTCGTCGAAATTCAAAATTAGATTATCAACTATTTTTTTGGATTTAATTGGATCTTTCTTTTCTAACATTTTTAATAATTCGTAGTCATAAATGCCATCGCGCATTGCTTCATATCGAATTGAGGAGTATAATTTTTTATACCCCGGGTATACAATATTTGCGTCTCCGGCAGGAAGCCTTCCGTTGTCTCTTGAGGCATCATCGCGCAACGGATCAAGACCTCCCCAATAATTCAAACCCCAATGAAGATATCCCGTGGCACCGTACTTAAAATTAATCCAGTGCAAATATCTCGTTTGGATTAAAGGCAACTCAATAAAGCGGTTCGCATAATTTTCCCTGGGAATCGAACAGGTATAAAACCAAATTTCTTTTCCTGCCTTTTTCAATTCCTGGTAAAAAGCATAATCTTTATGAAATACGTCCAGTAACGGGACCCAGATATCTATACCATCACGCAACTCTTTAGAAGTAAGCACTGCATCCAGAATCTTTACTGATGGTAAATGTTTTTTTACGTAGCTGCTGATTTCAACATAAGATGCAGAATTCTTTGTAGTAGGTTCATCTCCGATATGCTGAATATATTTTTTAAGCCAGCCTTTTTGTTCTAAATGCAGGTTTAAAGCAGGTAAAAACTGGTCCAGAAAACTCTTTGCTCTTTCATCACTAATTGGCAGCAAAACAAATTTAATTCCATTTACAGTACTGGTTGGATTCGGCGATTTTGGAAGGTTTTTATTCGCTTCATTATCTTCAACCGGAACTTCCACAGAAAACGGTCCTTCCCAGCCATCAGCGCGCCAGGCAAGGTGACCTCCCTCAATTCTATCTAAATCTCCCGCAGCTTGGAATACTTCCACTTCCTTGTCAAAATGACTAAAATCAAATGTATATTTTCCTTTGGACAATGTATACTGAGTGTTCCATACAGGAAAAACCCGTTGAACATTCTGATTATGAGATACCATCATGTCCGCATATACTTTCAACAATTCATAATATAAAGGCGTGTATAATTCAACCCTTTTCCCCCTATTCAAAAGTGCCAGACTAACAGGGCTATAATGCGATGACCAGTTTGTAACTAACAAAGAAGTTTTATTAATTATTACCGGGTAAACTTTAATAAAAAAATCTTTATTGAACCTCATTTTTTTATTATTTACAATACCTTCCACTTTAACCGTTCCTTTGTACATTCCTGCTTTTGAAGAAACCGGAACAGGAACGGATATCCATAAAGGATTAATTTCTCCCTGTATCAAATTTAAGGTTGTATCATCTACAATAGGATCCGGAAAGTATCCCGAAACAGATCGAATAATATCTCTTGAAGCAGGATAATAGCTTCTTCCAAGGGGCACATAAGTTACCCAACCTGTTTTACCATTTAGCTTTGCACTGCCATTCCTGACATCAAGCACCTTTGCTGATAAATTTCTTATTTCATTCCCTGCTTTTACAACAAATTGCAGCGATGCGGTTTCTCCTGCCGCTACATAAATTGTATCTGTAACATCATCAAAATATGCCCTTTCTTTAAAAACTTTTTCCAGGGGATCAACCTGGTAAATGTGTAAATTGTTTTGAGCAACTACAGGTAAAGCTGCTAAAGAAATAAAAATAAAAATGAGTAATTTAATCATGATTTTCAACTTGAATCAATGAGATAGATATGAGAAGAAAAAGGTTTCTAATTTTCTGTTTCCAGGTAACGGTTCCCTTTACAAATTACTATTCCATCATAATATATTTATTAATTTAAAAACTTCCGTTATTTTAAATTCTCCTTTTAGCTTAACGTTATAAATAATGAAGTATTTATGACGTTTGAGAATTTTTCAAACGCTCCTTAATCCTTTAATATAGCCTTTTCTTCCCAGGAAAATAGCCAGACATTTCTTTTTATTTACAATAAGCATGGCTATTTCCCCGGAAGAAAATTGTTTAATTAGACCTTCATTTTATTCATTTTCGGGCATTATTGCCAGCCCGGATTCTGGGTCAATGCGGGATTTTTATCTATTTCCGATCCCGGAATCGGCCATAAATAATCCTTATCTTCAAATTTAGTCGTGTAAATTTTATTGTCCAACGCATCGATTACATCTTTATTCATTACACTTTTTGCCATTCCCCACCGCCTCAAATCATAATATCTGATCCCTTCTGCAGGAAACTCAACCTGACGTTCATGAACTATCCTTTTAAATACATCATCTTTAGACCTTGCTTCCAACCAGGATGGACCGCTATTAATTCCCGGAAGATTGGTCGATTTTCTTGAGCGAACTTTATTGATGTAAGTAACAGCATCGTTCATTCTTGATTGTTCATTATAACATTCAGCAAGCATTAATAATACATCAGCATACCTAATGATGGGGAAGTTAATCGGAACATGGTCGCGTTGATTTGCCGTCATTAATCCTCCCATATTTCCTTCCGGAACGAATTTTCTAAACAAGTACAAATAACTATTCTTATACCTGTTGATCACGATAAATCCGTTAGCAGTTGCCACCCCGGGGTTGTAAACAAATTCAGTCATTTTATTAGCATTACCTATC
>JBBSUB010000134.1:0-11716 GCA_038235345.1 Chitinophagales bacterium | reverse complement strand
GCTAAATACGTGGATCCATTTACATTTTCATTGCCCACTACTGTCAAATCAGCCAGTTTTAGAAATGGAAAAAAAATAAGTAATGTAAGTGCGAGGTCGCTTTTTATTGGTAGGGTGAATTAAAAGAAACTCACAAATTGTGCCTATCGAAAGATCAAGGCGCAGGCTGACAATATATTCCAAAAGAAGCGGTTTATGCCGCGAAAAGCGAAGCGTATATTTTTCCCAAAACCTGTGGCAAATCCCGCTGTTAAGCGGGATGCGGACCTTGCTTTTGTCGGCTGTCGTACATTGTTCGTGATTCCGGTATTTTTTTAAAAGAGATTCTGCAAATGGCAGCAGAGGTATTTTTATAGGTATATCCGTTTTTTTCCGTTTAGCAGAAATCCATTTCTCCCCATCGTTACCGCTTATAATCTCTCTTCTTCTTAACTTTTTTTTTATCAAAAGGAACCTTTGAACTAATTAAGTTATTTTTTACAACTCAATACAGCAGGACATTTGCAAAGAATAGAGAACAAAACTCCTAAAAACAAGTCTGTTCTCTCTTTTGCACCTTTTGATTTGATTCAAATTGATTTATTTTGATAAGGCAAAAAACAAAAAAGCCCGGTAAAACAGGACGTTTTAACGGGCTTTAATCATTTTAAAATAACTAAGTGGAGCTGCAGGGATTCGAACCCTGGTCCAAACATATTCGCCATAAGCCTTCTACATGTTTAGTCTTACATTAATTGTCGGAGAAAGGCAGGGGTAAAACAAACCAATCTATCTCTTAGCTGTATAGTCTTAAGCAATCCTCACAGCCTTGAATTGCAGCAGCCTGTTTTATTTTTGAGTCGGCGGAAGAGCATGGCAACAGACCTGGCCAGCTTCTACGGCCCTAATGGAAGCTAGTCTATCGACTATGCAGCCATGGCATACTGAGTATTGCCAATTAGAGTTTACGTATTCAGATTTAAGTGCTAATTACGCAACGCACTACATGCTTATACCTACAAAGAACTATGCTGTCAAAACCGGTCAGCCCCATTTTGAAAGGAGAACAAATTTAGGAAGAAATAATTAGATGGTGGGTTAAATAATTGTTGAAGATGTACTTCGTGTTGAATGCTGCGCGTTGAAGGTTGTTGAATGCTGCGCGTTGAATGGAACTACAAACTCCAAACTTCAAACTTTAAACTCCGTCTGAACTCCTGACTCCGAACTTCTCCAGAATCCCTTATTTTTGCCGCGCTCAAATATTAAAATACTGCATGGAACCCATTGAATTTTATAAACAGGAATTGGCGGATCTGGAGAAGAATCTAAAAAAACTAAAGCAAAAGAAATCTTCTTTTGCCTGGCTTCGGCTGGGGGCTATCGCGGGAATTTTCCTCGTATTTTACTTTCTTTGGTCAATGGGTGCTGTCTATGTAGCAGCAGGGTGTATTTTGCTGGTATTTATTTTTATTCGGCTGGTACATGCAGATCTGAATAACCAGGCAATCATTCATCACACAAAAAAACTCATTCTTATTAATGAGAATGAGATTAAGAGCATCAATGAAGATTACACGCCCTTTGAAAATGGCACAAACCACATCACAAAGGACCATCCTTATAGCAATGATTTGGATATTTTTGGCCCTGCTTCCCTGTTCCAGTTTTCTAACAGGACTACTTCCCAAATGGGCAGCTACCAATTGAGTGAATACCTGAAAGCGCCCTCCCCAATAGAAGAAATTGAGTTGAAGCAGGAGGCTGTAAAAGAATTGACTGGTAAAATTAAATGGATACAGAATCTACAGGCAGAGGGAAAGAAGGAACCAATTACTTATTTAACCAAGAAGCGGTTAGCTTCATGGATGCAGGAGCCACCTGTTTTTTCTCTTTTCAAACACTGGAGGTGGCTTCGATATCTGTTACCCGCAATCATACTCACCATTATAGGTCTTTACATTTATGATATTGTGGGAGATACTATTTTTTATTTAACCCTGCTGATCTTCGCGGCAATTGCCTACCAGATCAATAAATATGTTGCCCCGGTTCATGAGCAATTATCCAAAATTGCAGATGAATTAAACACGTTGAGCACAAGTATCTCTTTCATTGAAAAAGAGGAATTTAATAATCCATTGCTAAAAAAATTACAAGCTGCATATCTGCATAAAAATCAAAAAGCTTCTAAGAATATTTATGAGATTAAAAAGATCCTGGATAAATTAGATCTTCGCTATAATCTGGTCCTGTCTTTACCGCTAAACCTGCTGCTTCTTTGGAATCTACAGCAAATGCTGGATCTGGAAAAATGGAAATCCAAACAACAGGAAAATCTTGGATTTTGGTTCGACAATCTTGGTCATTTTGAGGCTTTGAATAGTTTTGCTATTTTAAATTTCAATAATCCTGACTGGGTTTTCCCTACAATCAATCCCGCTTATTTTTCCATCAGCGGTACAGGAATCGGGCATCCCCTAATTCCCGGGAAGAAGCGGGTAGATAATCCAATATCCATTCCGGCTCAGGGCGAACTCATGCTCATCACCGGATCGAACATGGCCGGGAAAAGTACTTATCTGAGAAGTATTGGTGTCAATACTGTTTTGGCTATGGCAGGGTCACCTGTATGTGCAAAAGAGTTTTCTGTTTCTCATGTAGAAATTATCAGTAGCATGCGTATTACTGATAATCTGGAAGAAAGCACCTCTACTTTTTATGCTGAATTGAAGAAACTAAAGAGCATTATTGAAAAGGTCAATAACAGTGAACGCGTATTCATTTTATTGGATGAAATATTGAGAGGGACCAATTCCCTTGATCGCCACACCGGCTCAAAAGCACTGATTAAACAATTGATTAAAAAGAGAGCTGCTACTATCATTGCGACCCATGATCTGGAACTGGCAAATATTAAAAATGAATATCCGGATAATATCCTCAATTATCATTTTGATGTTCAGGTAGAAAACGATGAACTCTTTTTCGATTATCAATTAAAACCCGGAATCTGTACCAGTTTGAATGCGTCTATTTTGATGAGAAAGATTGGGATTGAGCTTTAGAGCTGAGAGCTTTAAGTAATGAGCCTTGAATGAACTTTGAGTGGGCCGTGAACTTTGAACTTAAAAAGCAGAAAGGGTTCACGCAGAAATAAACCTCAAAAATTCATTGATTATTTAAAAGAATGGGGAAAATCTAAAAATATTCTGGAATTACGTCTCGAAGTATATGTTGAAAATAAATCTGAAATCCGGGTCTATCAGAAAACCGGATTCAAAAAATCACTTGCTTGGAATGCGGCTGAACCTGCCATACTAAATCCTTTGAAAAATTAACCAGGTTTATTTTAAAACCCTTTCAATATTGCTTTTTAAAGTTTGGCCCACTTTTTCCCAGGTAAAATTATCCCTGGCGAATTCATATCCATTCTGCCCCATTTCCATACATTTCTCAGGATTATTCAGGAGTTTGCAAATTGCCTCCACGTAGCCTTCAATATCATTATGGATTAAGTATCCATTGAAATCATCTTTTACAAGATCAGAAAGTGCCCCAATATTATTGGCGATTATGGGCAATTTATATTTCATTGCTTCCACAAAAACGACTCCAAATGGTTCTCTTAAAGTGGGCATACAAAAGATAGACGCTGAACTATAATATTTCCAAAGGTCCTCAACAGGAATTTTTCCGATTATTTTACAATTTGGTATTGTTATACCTTTTGGTGCACTACCAACAATTGTCAAAGAAGCATCCGGATGTTTTTTTAGGATTTTTTTAAAAACTTCAATAAGTATAGGGCCCCCTTTTCTTTCCCAGTCTACTCCGACAAATAAAATATTCTTGGTAAATGTTTTTTTAATATCATTTGAAGATTCATGAGACACATTACTACCAGCATATGTTGTAATCACTTTATGATCAGGAATATTATATTGATTAATCAAAGAATCTCTCACCTGGCTTCCAAATGTAAAAATTAGAGTAGCCTCTTTAAACAATTTTAATTCACACTTTTTAATCCAGGCTGTCGAACGAATGTATTGTTGAGGATTAATATCCGGATATAATAAGTTCGCTTTGTTCGCATGATCTGTATATACGAAATTCGGAATGTCTCTCACTTTGCCATTAAAGAGGGATTGGGTTTGTAAAGAAAATCTATAGTTCTTTCCTTCGCATAATTGCTGAAGTTTTTTTGAGGTATGCATTGAAAAATAGGATGTAGCAAAAAACCACACATGCACTTGATTCAATCCTTTTTTTCCAGTCAGAAATTGAAGCCCATACTCATTAAAAAAATAGAAGATATTTATAACATAGATTAAAAAAGATTTTTTTATACTAATATTTTTCCATGTATCTACTTCATCAATCTGATCATCAGGAAATTCTTTTTTTAAAATTGTGTAAACTGAATTATTTATGTTCGAAAAAGATCCGGACCTGATAAAAAGTATTTTTGAATGCATTAAATTTTAATGATTATTAGTGTTTTCTTCTCTACACAGTTATTAGTGATTTCCAAAAGAAGGAACGAAGATTCTGTTTGTTTATTTTATCCTGGAAATTGATTTTAAAACTCAACGTCTAAACAAAATCATACCACCAGCTTTTTTCCTTGTATTCAGCAACAGGAATTACCAGGTTTTCTGCATGGAAAGAACTTATTAAGGTTGATACCTCTACCCTGATAATGTCAATACAATTGGTCACCAGGTCATTTCTAAACCCTTTCTCCCCCATACCCAACACAAAGTTTGAAGCAATGATCCGGGAGAAAACTTTTCCCAGGTCTATCATTTTCCGCTGACTCAATCCAGCCATTAATGTAAAGTCAATATCTTTTTTGAAATAAGAACAAGCCTTTTCAGTCAGATTATATTCTTTCAGGAAATTAAAAATATTCATCTCTTTTTTTCGCTTCATCAACTTTGTGACCATTTCTCCGATTTGCGTATAAAGCATTTCATTTGAACCCTCAAATATTTGAAATGCCCTGCTGTCCATAATTCCACGGCCTCCGATATTACTGATCCGATAACCATTCGCGCCGGAAAGTTGCGTGAAGGTCTGGGACGATTCCTGCATCAGATCGGTTACATATGCTTTCATGGAATTGGCTTCAATACCTTCGGAAGAAAGATCATTTTCAATTCCACTCACACTGCTGCTTCTGAAACACATGGCAGAAACTACGGTAAAAGCACTTTGTATTTGTGCTATCTGGTATTGAACCTGGTCTAGTTCCATTAATTTTTTTCCGCCAACAATTCTCTGGTTACACTGTTTGATGGCCTCATCAAGCATCCTCTTGATAAATCCCATAGCCATACCCGGGAATTGTAATCTGCTCCGGTGTAATATATCCAGCATCATTTTTAAACCGGATGTCTGAGGTATTAATTTGTATTGTTCAGGAACCAAAATGTCTACGATATTTCTACCATAAGGAATCAATTCAAGGCCTAAATTATTATAAAGCTGTTCTACAACAATTTGTTGTTTTTCTTTTGACGTTTCGCAAATGAAGAAATCAATATCCCGATTCAAATCCCCACTAATATTTTTTTCCCTGGAAGTAATTAACCAATAATCAGCCATGCCTGTAAGGCCCTGCCAATGCTTTACGCCATTTACTTTATAGGAATCTCCCACTCGCTCATTCCAGGTCTGCATGTTTAATGCATCACTACCATAATCAGGTTCAGTGATCATCAGGCCACCCATGTTTTGATTTTCTAAAAAATTTTTGAAAATGGCTTCTTTCACGGATTCATCGGCATATTTAGCCACAGGCTCCAGGAACAAGGCGATGTTAATTCCAAAAATTAATGACAGAGAAATAGATTCATAAGAAGCTGTGGATAAAATTCCAAGACATTCCTTCACTTTAACGCCCCTCCCACCAAAATTTTCAGGAATGGCAACAGCCAATGGACTTGCTGCCATAATTTTAGTTAATTCCTCAGGGCTTAAACCTCTTTCAATGGTAAATTCATTTCCGCCAAATTTCTTATCAAAAACTTCTTTCAAAACCTTTTCATAATTCTCCAGGTAATTTACAAATTCACTTTTCATGTACTAGCTTTATTTTATCTATAATAGAATTCATTATCATCTTCTTTGTATTCTTTCAGAAAGAATATCAGAGAAATGACATGCAAAATTATCCAATCCTTTTCTTTCTAAAGCATTATTTTTTATGAGGGTTGAATGGATTGCATTGATTCAGGATTTTAGATTGACGATGGATGATTTGGACACTATAAAAAATGGGTGAATCCTGCATTCTTTCAAAATAGGGAGATAGATAAAAATGTTTGACAGGCTCATTTTACTGAAGGGATTGAAGGTTTATGAAAGAAATAGAATCTGCATTGACACAACTCATTAAAATAGAATACCTACTACTAAGAGAAAGTAATATAATGGATTGATATTGAGTAAGGCAATATTTAGGTGGAATAACTGAGTATATTCTTACTTTCGAAAATGCGAGCGTTAGAAGTTATATTACAGAAAACGTAGGAGGCTAAAATAAAGTAAGAACGAAAAAATACCTAACTGAAAAATGGATCAAATATATATTTACTCTAGTAAGAAAAAAGCATTTTTATTATTGATTTGTTCACTTTTATTTGTTGTTGGAGGAATTTATATGTTTATGAACGCTGAAAATTTCTCAGGATTTCGAGCAAGAAGTCCACTCTTCATAAAAGGAATTGGAATTGCATCAGTTTTGTTTTTTGGATTAGGCATATATGTCTCGATTAAACAGCTACTATCAAATCAATTAATTCTAATAATAAACAGAAATGGAGTAAATGTTAATCCAAAAAAATCGCTGACTGAATATATTGAATGGAAAAACGTCACCGGATTTTCTGGACTTAAAATACATTGCCAAAAGATTGTAATAATCAATGTGGATAATTCAAATTATTGGATTAAAAAAGAAAAGAATGGAATACGAAAAAAAATAATGGAATTTAATGCGAATAATTATGGTTCACCTTTTAATCTTTCCGCAAACTCAATGCAAATGAATTATGCTGAACTTCTCACAACATTAAACGAAAATTTGAATAAATATAAATACAATGCCTAACAGCGCATGCTGCACATCTTTAAATCCACTATTATGGAACTAAAAAAAGAACCTCTTGACATTGATTTTGTAGTTGAACCAAAGCCATTGACAAAAAAAGAGAAACTTGCGATCAGTGAATTTATAAAAACGGACAAAGCGAAAAGAGCGCTAAAAGAAAAACACGCTGCAAAAGCAAAAAGTGAGAAAAGACAAAACGAACCTGCCTGACAAGTACGAACCGCCTACATCGGTTTTGTGCAAACGGGACTGAATTACCAACAATGAGCAGTAGTATATTTTTCAGTCCCAATAGCTATCGGGATCCGGGCATAAAATCCTTATTGAGCGATAGTAGTAACAAAGAACTTTTTATTATAAATTTGACAACGGTTCGGGCAGAAAGGAATTCTATTTCCATGCCTGCATAAATGAGTGACCATTACTAGAAATATTACCAAACCAAACTATCTGAAAACCACGAATGGAAGAGATCTACAAAAATTACGAGAAAACAATTAAGAAAAAACACAGCGTAAATTTTACACCCAAATACAAGGAAGAATTTAGGACAAGTGTAAACGAACCACTTTTTATTGCTATTGCAGAAAAGACATTTGAAAAACTTGGATGGGATTTGGTTTATAAAGACGAGAAAAACGTAGAAGCCAAACGAACCCAAAAAAGTTTAGGAATGGAACCTTGGACAGAAGCCATTACAGCAAGTTATGAATATGGGAATGTCTTGGTAAAAAGTGAATCCTTAGGTAATGAAATGTGGGACCTGGGTAGAAACTCAAAAAGGGTCAAATTATTCATTTATGTTTTTGACGAAATCTTAAAAACGTTTGACAGCAAATCACTAAATGAACTTGAAAAGGAAGTAGAAAAGAAAAACAATTGGGATGATTATATCATTCCGGAAACCCTTCCACAACCAACACTGGCAAAGACGCCAAATATTGCAATACCAATTATTGGTGGTTTCATTGTCGCTTTAATTCTTGGTTTTGCATTAGCATACATTTCTGTTAAGGGAATGTACATTATTGGGGTATTTGAATTTCTGGTTGCAACTGTTATTGCTTTTTCGATGAAATATTTAATCAAACTTTCCAACTATACTGATTTTAGCAAATTGCAATATTTATTAGCCGCAATGATCGTATTGATTTATTTGTCAAATCAGTATTTTCAGTATGAAATAATTTTGAATGCAAATAATTATGAAAGAATCGGGTTTTGGGAATTTTTAAAATTAAGATTCTCACAAGGTCTGACAATAAAAAAACTGAATACCGGTTGGATTGGTTTAGTGGTTAGCTGGATTTTGCAACTTGGGTTAACGGGCCTTTTTGTATATCTAAAAATTGTTTCCATTTTGACAAAATACACAATTGAAAGAGTTCCGGGTGAAGTAGTTGATTTTGCATATTATCATTTCGTGAAAGAAAAATCAGAGCAAGAAGTAAGATATGAGCTTGCTAAAAAAGGTTGGTCAGAGATGATAAATCAGGACGAAGTTTTTGAAGCTATCGGAGGTTTTCAAAATGCAACCGAAATCAATAGAATGAAATAGGGAGAAATACTTCTGCAAAGAATGGGTTTGCTCCTATGTTGGCAGACAAATAAATCCTTCCCGCACGTGCGGGATTCACTATCACTCCCGGAAGTTAGTAATTTCGGCGAACGGGTTTCTATTCAACTTTTGTTCGTAATTTCAATTTAAGAATTTTATTGCGCCTTTGTTTCTTCTGAAAGATTAAAAATTATCGACAGCTTAGCAAGTTATATACGATTGTAAGTCACGCTAGCGTTCATTTTAATATGTACCAACCAATAAATTAAATGGAAGAAAATACTGGCAAAGAACAATTAGACAATCAGGCAAATTCTCTGTCTGCCATCCCATCTGATGAAATTATTACTGTAAAGGACACGGAAACTATTTACCCAATTCAAGAAAAAGAAAATATGGAAGTACATCACCATCCTGACATTCATCATAAACCAAAAGAATGGAAAGAATATTTTTTAGAGTTTCTAAAAACCACACTCAAAGGGCCTTTTATAGAAAGTTTATTAAGTCAAAAAATGCAGGCCGTTAAACTCATTAAATTGATTGATTCAGAATATGAGTGAACTGCATAAAGGAAAATATTCTGTTTTCAGAGGTGTTCTCTACATTTAAGATTCTTAAATTAAAACTTTCCAAACGGTGACTGCGATTTGCTTTTATACTTCAAATTCTTGTAATCAATTTGTGATTTAGAGGGAAGGAATATTGCAAGATCTTCCAGGCATCGGCTAAACCCATTCTTGCTATTATCCGAGAGATTTATCCATTTCCTTTTGGTCCTTGAAGTATTATGATCTTGGTTTTCAGATTCCCGTCAAAACATCTCAAAGGCAAAAGCATATTATTTTTACAAATTTTATGTATGAATTAAGAGTTAATTTCAAAAAAAAAAGACTTTATCTTTTGTATAATTTAAGACTCAAGGTATTTCATGTGTCCGTTATTTTATACCGCATTATTCACTAAATATTCATTTATAATGCATCTCTGATATAGATATTTTATGTAACTTTAACCCTAAATATTTTTATTTATAAATTAATCAACTTCATTTCCCATTATGATTTGATCAGTTTTTTTTAAGGTTTAAGTATTTTGAATGAAGCAACTGATCAATATTATTACTCTGAATTTGCTAAAAAAAATTACTTTTATATCGGGCTGAAAATTTTCAACCCAATATTTACTTTCTTTATAAACTCCATTCCTGTCAATTAACCTGACCTCTGAAATTAGTCCTTCTAGTTCGTACCAGTATAGGCGATGCTAAATGCTAAATGCTGAACGAGCCTGTTTTTTATTATTCTAAAATAAAAATTGTAAAGATGCGTCATTCTAATTCAGAGACTTTTCAGAAAAGTCTGTTTACCGTGTTGTTTTTGTTTTTTGTACATGTGCTCACTGCGCAACAAACTAAAATCCAGGATTATGTCATTTTTGGAGGCAGTGGTAATTGTCAGACGGGCAATACATCCAATGAGGATGATGGATGTTTAGTAATTATCGGTAGCAAAAGTAAAGTTACCAGTGGAGCTGTTGGAAGTTACAAACTTATTAAAACAACCGGGGAGGTAAATATAGCAGGCGATATTTTTAGTGGTGGTAAAATATACCTGGCAGATAAAAATACAATTGGAGGTAGAATTGCTGCCGCCAATTCGTCTTCCTTTGGAGGACAAGTTTTAAATACCGGCTCTTACGGAAACCTCCTTGGGAATATTGATATTAATGGAAATATTTCTATCGGAACAGGAAGTATGGTGAATGGAAAAGTGACCCACCCTTCAGGAACCAGCTATAGCGGACCTACCCCGAAAAATGGCAATGTAATTGGTAAACCTTCGCTGCCTGTACTACCTCAAATGCCGGACATTACTAATTTTCCAAAGGCAGGAAGCAAAAGTTTTTATGGAACAGAATCAATAAGTGCAGGTGCATTCGATAAAATAAAGTTGCCAAGTAATAATCAGATCACATTTTCCGGAACAGGAGAATATATATTTAATTCGATTGTTGCTTCTGGTACCAATACATTTATTTTTGATTTTAAAAATAACACCACCGGTACATTTAAGTTATATGTTTATGGAGATGTAGATCTTGGTAATATCGCTGTGAAAACCATCAATGGTGGCACTGCCTCACGTATTTATACAGAAGTACATGGCAGTGGAGGATCCTCCAATAACAAAAGCTCTGCCTGGAATATGGGCAAGTCTTATGGAAATTCCAATAATAAAGAATCCAGTTGGATGGGAACCATATGGGCACCTTATGGAACCATAACAATCGGGACTGTTGCAGGAAGTGTTACGGTTACCGGAGCTTATTTAAGTGGAACAAAAGTAGATATTGGTTCAAATGTTATTGTGAATTTCGCTCCCTTCACCTACTGCACTGCTCCCAATGTAAGTGCCGGTCCGGATGCAGTTCTGAATGTACTTAAAACAATAAAACTCGTAGGTTCTTCAACAACACCAAACGTACAATTTAGCTGGCAGGGATTTAACGGCGGTAAAATTATTTCGGGCGGCAATACCTCTACCGCTGAAGTTTCTGTGGCCGGAACGTATGTATTGACAGCAAGCACGGAAGCGGGATGCTTTGCAACAGACACGGTGGTTGTAAGGGGGAAAAGTGATGACCTGATCGGGTCTGAATTGAAATCTCTATTTATAAGTAATGATAAAAGCTCACCGCTCTCTAAATCTATTTTTATAATACAAAACGACAGTGTTTATGTTGAGGTCATTGCAAAGGAGGAGCAATACAATAATGTTTTAAATATTTTAAAATCGCAGGAATACGGCATGACCGATTTTATTCCAAATGGACAAAGTAAATATATCATTACAGGTAAAATGCCCATTGCGAATCTTTTAAAATTAAACGAATTAAAAGATATGGTTAATTTTTGTCGGCCTCTGTATCCTGCACTTACCAATGCAGGTGTGGCTCAGACAGCTGGTGACAGTGCCATGAGAACTAATTACGTAAGGAATAGTTTTGGCGTACAGGGTGAAGATATTACCATCGGTGTGATGTCTGACAGTTATAAT
>JBBSUB010000133.1:0-11827 GCA_038235345.1 Chitinophagales bacterium | reverse complement strand
TGCACTGTCTTTATGCAAAGAATCAGGAAGCCCTTTTATAAATTCCTTCATCCGTGGGTTTAAAAGAGTAGAATCATTGTGGAGAGATAAACTATCTTTTCTTCGGTTGGCAGAGTCGCGTGGATTTCCGGTATCTCTTTCAATCAATTGACCTATTTTCTCATTCTGCTGAACGTTTATATTGAGGACAGTGTCTTTTTGTAAAATCATTTTACTCCCTTTTAACCCGGAAAAAATCGTATCAGCGGCGATATAGGTACTGTCGTTTTTTTGCTGAATGATCAGCAAAGGTTTTCGCGTAGCGAGAAAGGAATTATTCTTTTTATTTAAAAAAATCTGGTTGGCAATGATCACAAAACTATTGGCCGAATCAATGATAACAGCATTTCCTTCAAGTTGACCATCTCCGGAAAGACCAACCAGGGCCATATTATCGGCTGAATAAATTCTGCCGCTGCTATCCTTCACAGTTGTACGCTGTGTAAAAAATGCATCACCTGTATTTAGGTCGTAAGATCCTTCCGTGGTATTGATATCTACTTCGGCATTTTTAATGTGCGTTTGACTAATGAAATTTGATTTCTTCGTCTGCATATTATAAAGAAGCGAATCTGCGGTGATCGTATCTTTTGGACCCTGAACTACGACATTTTTCTTAAAATATACATCTTTTGTATCTGCATAATAGGTTCCCTCGAGACTGGTAATAACATTCTTTTTTTCAACAACCCTTCCGCCCTTGTAAAAATTCCCGATCCCGGTTTCAATATTGTAATCCAGATCTTTGGTAAAAAGAGTTCCTTTTCCATCCGTCAATTTTACATTTCCGGTGAGGTAGGCCATTTTTTCCACACCAAGATATTTTAAATAATCTCCGTAGGTATGAATGGTGTCGCCCTGATTAATATGAATGTGTCCGAACGCCTCTATTTCATGTGTTGTCGGATTTAGTACGGCACTATCACTATGAAATATAGTTCCTTCCTGTTTAATTATTGCCCCTCCTGCTACAGTCTGAAGCGTGGTAATTGAATCTATCTTAATTGCCCGCATACTGGGAGCACGTATAATTTCAAACTCCCGTATAGTATCTGTAGCAGGTAAAGGTTTCGGCGAAATTTGTGCATAGGAAATAAGCGAAAAAGTAAGAAAAAATAAGATTGCAACTACAAATTTCAGACAGTTGAACATATTATTGATTTACCAATTTTAATGTATCATCAATCAAAGGTGCGGTGATGTAATTGCCTTTATCTTTTTTACCAAAAATAGAAATATTTACATATCTTTTTGGATGAACCCGGATATCATCCAGGAGAATATTTATTTTATTGGAAGTTGATTCAAGATTATTATATAGTTCCTTATCATTTAAAAGCAGTCCAAGGGAACCGTCTTTACTATTAATTTTTGCTGAACCTTCCTTGAAATTATTTACAGCTACATTTAGACTATCAACTGTTGCTTGAAGTTTTATAGCAGAAAAATGCTGGGAGGCAAGTCTTGCATTTTCCACGATAGAATTAAACTTATCATTATTTGTATTCAGGTTTTTTGTGAAAACTTCTACATTGTACAAGGATTTTGAAAGAGCTCCCTGTTGTGCATCCATCATATTTTCCAGTGATACCGCGGATACAGCAAATGATTTTGTGACCGCATTCAGATTCGCTACGATATCCCGCACATTGTTTTTCGTATTTACATCAAAGACATTGGTTATAATATGTAAAACTGAATCCAGCGATCTTACGGAGTTTTTAACCTCATATAAAACAGGATTGATCATTTTCAGGGCTTCATCAAAAGCACCTCCACTTGCAGTTGTGACAAGAGTATCTCCGCTATGTAAAAAATTATTTCCTGTTCCCAGCTTTATTTCCATACTTGGGCTTCCAAGCAAGGTCGGATTAATAAGAGCAAGTGAATTTTCCGGAATATTAATCGGTTCAAAAAGAACGACCGTTACCAAAATGGTTTTTAAATCTCTCCCGCCATCAAGACTTTCTATGCGGCCAACCCGAAGTCCGTTTATAACAACAGGATTTGATTTTGCAAGCCCCTGAACATCTGTATATACAGCATATAATTTATTTTCTTCTTTAAAGATGTTTTTTCCTTTAAGAAAATTGAAACCTAATACCAATAATCCAACTGCCACGACTACTAAAATACCTGTTTTTGTTTCGTTGTTAATTTTCATTATATATGTAATTGTCTTTTTTTTAGGCTACCATAAAATTAATAAAGGCGATATACTTTTGCGAAAGTAAGTAAACTTTGGTCTAATAGCTTTCTAAAAAAAGTCACCTCTCTCTAAAAAAAAGCGTATTGAATATCAAGGTATTTTTAACGTTCACACCTATTCATGTTCAAATTTTGAATTATTCGCGAAAATGTTTGATTTATTAATTCTTGAGAACCTTTTTTTAATTGAAAATGCCTTTGCAATTATCAATCCAAACATTCATAACGATTATAAAGAAGTGATTTCTTTTATAGAAATCACTTCAAAAAATATAATTCATTTAAATCTGAGTTGAGGAACAATAGCAAGGCCTTATTTACCATCCGGAGAAATAACCTGGGTAACAACGGATTTTGTACGTGGGGTTTCTACACTGGCTTTATAACGTAATAAAGCTTTTGTGATCGCTTCCGCAATTTCCTGTTGGCCTTTTTCACTATTAAGATATCTTTCATCCTCATAATTTGCTATGAAACCTGTCTCAATTAATATTGCCGGCATCCTGGTAGCCTGTAATACGTGAAGTCCTATCTGGCGTTGCCAAACACCCAGATCATTTCTGCCGGTTTTTGCTACTTCTTCCTGCACAGCTTCCGCCAGCATATAACTTCTCTTAAAATAGTTTTGTGAATACAACAAAGCACTTGCTTTCCATTCAGGGCTATCATAGTTTACAGTAATAGAACTATCATTCTGTTCGGTATTAAAAAAATCACCATCTTCAAGCGCCTTTAATTTAGCATCCGTTTTATGTGCGGCAAGAATCAACGTGCTGGTTCCTTTACGGGCGGTGGGAATTTTATAATACTGTTTAATGGGAACTTCCCTGGTATGTTTTGTACGAATTTTTTTACGCGCTTTTCCTTTTCCTGTATAACTTGTTTTATAGTAGGTTTCTGTTTTATAACCTGTAATTCTTGAACCTGTCTTCAATTCCACAGCATCCGCATGAATGCAAACGAACAGATCTCCATTGTTGTCATTAGCAAACTTTGCTTTCTGGCGCACATCATGAAATACATCGGTTGTTCGAGTTGGCAGAATAATTACATCTGGCATTTGCTTTTTTAATTCTGCCACAAGTTTCATAGAAATAGCGAGGGTAATATCTTTCTCTCTAGAGCCTAGTGTGCCTTCATATTCTCCATGAGCACCATGGTCCGAACCACCATGACCCGGATCTATGATGATTGTTTTTATTTTTTTTACAGTTTGTGCCTGGATTGGTGAAACATGTAAAAAAAGTGATAAAATCACTAATAAGAAAGTAGCAGTAGAAAATTTAAAACTCAATAAATTTTTTAAATTCGGCATCTTTGTATAATATTTTAATCTGGTCATTAATAAAGTTTTGACAATCTTCACATATCCTTAATTGGATTATCAATATTTTTGTTGTCTTACTGCTATGCAAAAAACAAACAATCTTAACGTAATAAAGAACCTCCTCATAACGCTAATTGCTTTGTTATTAGTACAGACTGTCGAAAGTAAGAATAAGCATGACTTAACGTTCGCATTTCACACATCTTTAACGGCAAACTCCTCTCATCCAATTCCTTCAAAGAAAAACCATTTTAGTGTTGCAAAAAAGCAAATTTTTGTAAATGATCCATTGCCCGACAAAATAAAACAATTACCAGACACACTTCCGAAACAAAAAACGGTGGAAATCATTAAACTTGATTCCCTCTTTAAAAAGAATGATTCCCTTCCAAAAAAAGATACACTTTCCTTAAACGACAGTCTTCCGAAAAAACATGCCGCGGATACCATAAAATATAAATCTGCCGCCAATGCCCTGCAATATCCGGTAACATATAGTGCTGAAGACTCAATGGTGCTTGATGTACAGGCAAAAACAGTCACACTTTACGGAAAGGAAGCAAATACTAATTACAACAAAAACGAAGTAACTGCCCCGATTATTTCATTTGACCAGGAAACAGGTGACATTATTGCAACCATCCGGAAAGATAGCCTGGGAAAAGTGATTTCCATGCCGACTTATAAGGCAGATGATTTTACGTCGCAGAGTGATTCTATCCGCTTTAATATGAAGAGCGGAAAAGGAATTACTAAAGGAACCTATACGCAACAGGGAGAAATGTATGTATATGGAGAAGTGATAAAAAAAATGCAGAATGATGTATTTTATGCTTTGCGCAGCAGATTCACTACCTGTAATTTAGATACACCACACTTTGCTTTTGTCAGTAATAAAGTAAAGTTTATCACGGATAAGGTGGCTATTTCCGGTCCTGTTCACCCCGAATTTGAAGGAATTCCTATTCCTATCTATTTTCCTTTTGGTATTTACCCCTTAACCCAGGGAAGACATTCCGGTTTACTTGCGCCAAATTTTACCACCAATGAGCAAAGAGGTCTTGGTCTGGAAGGTCTTGGTTATTACAAAGTGATCAGTGATAACTGGGATATCATCCTTAGAACATCCATCTATTCTTATGGGGGCTGGTCGCTTAATTTTAATCCGCGGTATTCCAAAAGATATCATTACTCCGGCAATTTTTCTTTCGATATTCAGCATTTCAATATCAATTTTAAAGGTGATCCGGATTTTAGCCAAGACAGATCATTCAAAATTAACTGGAGCCATAGTGCGGATACCAAGTCGAGGCCCGGGGTAACTTTTTCAGCCAGTGTGAATGCCGGGAGCAGCAGTTACAACTCAAGGGTTCCAAATAATCCGCAATTAAATTTCTCCAACCAGATGCAATCTTCCATCAGGTATTCTAAATCCTGGAAAGACAAACCATTTAACTTAACTATTGCGGCGAATCATAATCAAAACACAACTACAAAACTCATTAATGTCAGCCTACCGGATGTTTCATTCAGTATGAATACTATTTATCCTTTCAGGAAAAAAGAATTTGCAGGTGCTTTAAAGTGGTATGAAAATATTGGAATAGGTTATACCGGCGCTGCTTTAAACAGGTTTTCATTTTACGATACGCTAAAAAATAAAAATATCTTTCAGCAAATCCGTGACACACTTCAATGGGGTGCAAGGCATTCTATCCCAATTAGTTTATCGCTGCCGCAAATTGGTATTTTCCAGTTAAGTCCTTCCGTGAGTTATGAAGAAACCTGGTATCAAAATAAGATAACCCGGACTTATGATGTGGATTCTCAAAAATTAAGAACGAATATAAAACAAGGTTTTTATACCGCCCGTCAAATGGGATTTGGTTTGAGTGCCTCCACCCGTATATTTGGAATGATCGCTGCCAAAAATCCGAAAGCAAAGATTAATGCTATCCGGCATGAAATCCGGCCATCATTCAGTATAAATTACCGACCGGATTTCAACAAAAATTCCTATTATTATTCTCAGATAGATTCCACAGGAAAAAGACAACTATTTTCTTATTTTGACGGGAGTTATAATATTAACGGTCCTTATTCTCCCGGAACCTTCGGAGGTTTTAGTTTTGGATTGGAAAATAACCTTTCCATGAAAATCCGTAATCCAAAGGATACGGGTGAAAATGCCTTGAAAAAGGTCTCACTTTTGGATCAGCTTAGCCTCACGGGCAATTATAATCTTATGGCAGATTCATTCAGGCTATCGCCTATTTCATTGAGTGCATCAACTAATTTATTTGACAAAGTAAATATATCTGCCTCTGGAAGCTTAAATCCTTACCAAACCAATAGTGAAGGAGATAATATAGACCGGCTTGTGTGGAAAGATAAAATATTTACGCTGGGGAGATTAACCAATGCCAACATCTCCTTATCCAGCCAGTTTAAAGGAGGAGATGAAAGTAAAGGAGTCGAACCAGGGCGAGACAGGAGCTTAAATCAAACAAACCAGTATGGATATCCGCAGGATGAATTGGATAGTGAACTTGCCTACATCCGCAATAATCCCGGAGAATTTGCTGATTTTAAAATACCCTGGTCGGTAAACTTATCTTACCAATTTTCCTACTTAAAAAGATTTATAAGAGGCCGTGGATTTACGAATGAATTTTCCCAAAATATAAACTTTGGCGGCACGCTTAATCTGACTACAAAATGGCAGTTAGGAATAAATGGTTATTATAATGTAAGTCTTGGTCAATTGGAACCTCTTTCCTTATCTATATCGCGGGATCTGCACTGTTGGCAAATGTCCATCAACCTTTCACCTATTGGAATAAACAGGTTTTATAGTATTAATATCAGTCCTAAATCGGCTTTACTGCGTGATTTGAAAATTAATAGAACGAGATCGGTGTATGCAGGGTTTTAAGTAAGGTTGTAAGTAGGTATTAGGTTGTAGGTATTAGGTTGTAGGTTGAGATCCATCAGCTATCAGCATTTCAAAAATCCTTTATTGTGCAACTACAGCAAATCCTGAAAGGGTTGAATTTTTGTAACCATGTGCGATAGCGCCTAACAAAAAGAAAATATCCTTTATTAGGTATGAGCTAATACCCCAAACTTCAAACCTCAAACCTCAAACTACAAACTACTTATACTCCCCGAACACTCCCCGCAACTCATCCGAAATCTCTCCCAAAGTGCAATAACTTTCTACAGCTTCAATAACTGCCGGCATCAGGTTTTCATTTTCGATGGCTCTGCGTTTGATATCTGCGAGGCATTCAGCAACTTTTATGGCGTCCCGCTTACTTTTGATTTGATTGATTTTATCTATTTGCACCTGGCGGATACTATCATCTACACTGAAGGTTCCTGGCCGTGACTCGGTATCGTGCTGGAATGCATTAACACCCACAATTATTTTATCGCCGCTTTCAATATCTTTTTGATAATGATAGGCACTGTCCGCAATTTCATTTTGAATAAAACCTTGCTCAATAGCGCTTACACTTCCACCTAGTGCATCCACTTTTTCGATCAGTTCCCAGGCGGCTTTTTCTATATCAGCCGTCAATTTTTCTACAAAATAACTTCCAGCTAACGGATCTACTGTATCTGCTACCCCACTTTCAAAAGCAACGATCTGCTGGGTTTTTAAAGCAATGCCGGCAGCTTCCTCTGTGGGCAAATTCAAGGCTTCATCATATCCATTCGTATGCAAACTTTGTGTACCGCCTAAAACGGCAGCAAGTGTTTGTATCGTCACCCTGCTTATATTATTTAAGGGTTGTTGGGCTGTGAGTGTGCTGCCGCCCGTTTGTGTATGAAACCGTAAGGTCATTGCCTTCTCATCCGTGGCACCCAAATCTTTCATCATCTTTGCCCACATGCGCCTGACTGCACGAAATTTAGCCACTTCTTCAAACAAATTATTATGCGAATTGAAAAAGAAAGATAGACGCTTGCCAAAGACATCAATGTCCAGGCCTTTTTTAAGCGCTGCCTGCACATAAGCCTTACCGTTACTCAGTGTAAAAGCAATTTCCTGCACGGCTGTGCTTCCTGCTTCGCGGATGTGGTAGCCGGAAATAGATATCGTATTCCACCTGGGAAGTTCTTTACTACACCATTCAAATACATCAGTAATAATGCGCATGGATTGCTGTGGCGGATAGATGTATGTACCCCTGGCAGCATATTCTTTCAAAATATCATTTTGAATTGTTCCCTGGATCTTACTTAAATCTGCTCCCTGTTTTTTTGCAATCGCAACATAAAAAGCCAGAAGAATAAACCCTGTAGAATTGATGGTCATGGAGGTGGAAATATCCTGCAATTTAATATCCTTAAATAGCGCTTCCATGTCTTCGATCGTATCGATCGCTACGCCTACTTTCCCAACTTCGCCCTCTGCGAGCTCATGGCTGCTATCGTAACCGATCTGTGTCGGAAGGTCAAAAGCGACGCTTAGTCCGCTCACACCTTGTGATAAAAGAAATTGATACCGTTTATTACTTTCTTCCGCTGTACTGAAGCCTGCATATTGGCGCATTGTCCATAGTCTGCCCCTATACATATCTTCCCGGATCCCCCTGGTGAAAGGATATTTACCGGGATACTCATCCGCAACAGGCGGGAGATCTGCCGGAGTATATACTTTCTTTATCTCAATATTTGAATCGGTCTTTATTTCTTTCATGATAAGAATTTAAACAAAACGCGCTACATCAGTTTTTTAGCCTCGTGATTAATCGCTTCCAGAACGAGATCCTGCATGGATGAGTCCGGATGATTAAGAAGAAATTCAATAATTTGCTTATTCAGATCAAGTGCAGTGGCTTGCGATGGCAGAGTAGCTCCCACCTGGTTAACGATATAAATATTCTGCTCTTTCAAATTCTTAACTGCCTTCCATATTTGAGGGGTTAAATAAATTTGCTGACTGATGTTATATTCATATTCCTGTTTGATTTCGCTTGCAAGTGCTCCTTGCATTTGTCGGGCTGATAAACCGGCAGCCGGAATTCTGGATAAAACATTTGTCAACCCGATTCTTTCGGCAAGAAGAGTGACTCTCTCATAAGCCTGGAGGCGTAAACGGCGTGTTTCGGGATCCATTTGCACGGGAGAATCTTCCAGTTCTTTTTTAAGGGTAGCAAATTCGGTCAACATCCAGACCATTGCTAAAATAAGAACCAATAATAAAATAATTGTAACAGTTTCGAATATGGTCATTTCATAAATTTGAGTCAAAAATAATCAATCCAATAGTAAAGCACGTAAATTTGTAGATGTGAAGATTTTTTGTTTAATTAATTGAACTTTTGAAACATTCGAAAATTATTGAGATACTATGGAAACAATGACTAAAAACCCACTGACTCTTTCTACTTCTGCCACAAAAGAATTAGAGCGCCTGACGCACCTGGAAGAAAACGCCGGAAAATATCTACGTATAGGTGTAAAGGGAGGCGGTTGTTCCGGCATGTCCTATCTTTTAGGTTTTGAAGAAATAACAGACAAAGACACCATCTTTGAAATAGAACGAATTCCATGCATCATTAATCCTGCGCATTTAATTTACCTCGCGAATATGGAAATTGACTGGCAGGGCGGATTAAATTCCCGTGGGTTTACTTTTTCAAATCCAAATGCAAGTACAAGTTGCGGGTGTGGGACAAGTTTTGCGGTGTAGACCACTGTCTGGACTTTGATTTGAGTGATTAGGCGACTGTCTGTACCTTGATTTATTTGATTAAGATAATTTGTTTGATTAAGTAACTTTCCGGAACTTGTTTTATTGGATTAAGTTCATCTATTTAATTGGAACTAAAATCATATCAAATCAAAGAATCAAAAAAATCATAGTTCAGACAACTTTAAAATAATCCTATATCAGCCAAAAAATATTTTCGTACCCTATTTTACTTCAAACTAACTTCTCAAACTTTCTTCCTTTTTTCATTTCCTTTTCAACAGACTCAATCCACCCATTCTACACCTGATACCTGACACCTGACACCTGATACCTGACACCTGACACCTGACACCTGACACCTGACACCTGACACCTAAAACCTAAATTTCTGGAAACCATCTTCAACACTCTTATTGATAGCTTTATCAACGATAAGGTAGGCATAGCCGATCATTTTTTGGATGAATCACTTGCCGGTCATCTAAAAGAAAATTTAATGACTCTTTTTGCCCAAAATAAAATGCAACATGCCGGCACCGGTAATAAAAGTATTGTAGACCATGATAAACTTGTGAGAGGAGACAGTATTCATTGGCTCGATCGCGCTCATAATGACGTACATGAGAACAGTTTTTTTGATCTGATGGATCGTTTTGTAAAATATCTAAATGAAAATTGCTATACAGGAATTAGTAGCTACGAATTTCATTATGCCTTATATGCACCCGGTACATTTTACAAAAAACATATGGATCGCTTTCAGAATAATGACAGCCGTAAATTCAGCATGATCATGTACCTAAATACAGATTGGATTGCAGAAGACGGAGGAGAACTTTGCATTCATCATGCAGCAGGATTACAAAATATTTCGCCTCTGAATGGAAAGGTTGTATTTTTTAAAAGTAATGAACTGGAGCATGAGGTATTACTAACGAATAAAAACCGGATGAGCATTACAGGTTGGCTCAAAGGTTAAACGACTATTTCCGGATAATTAGCCCGTAGGTAATTTTAAAGAATTGGTTCAAACCAATGGGTAAATAGTAAAAGGGGATCAACATTTTAACGTTGATCCCCTTTCCAATTTTGTATAAACCGGGAGACTTATCAAACAAACGATCATCTCCCCGGAAATTTCCCTTCTGGTTAATGAACCACCTTTATCACTTTTAATTCTCCCCCTGGCCTGGAAATTTCCAATTGGTAAATTCCTTTCGCAAAATCCCTGTTCCATTTGATGGTTTCATTCGCACTTCCACCCGTATGAATAAAATCTTTTGTGATTAACACCTGGCCTAAAGGATTCACTAATCTTATTTGATATTGTCCTTTTGGCTGATTGGTCAGTTGTATATTAATCACTTCATTTACGATTGGGTTTGGATACACGGCAATTTCATCAACGCCTTCACCAACCATAACCTTAACGATTTCTGTGAATGATATTTGTCCCTGGACATCAACAATTTTTACACGGTAATAGTGATATCCAACAGCGACATTTTTATCCAACCAACTGTAAGATTTGTTTCCGTCATTCATTGAAGTCAGGATCGCTGCTTTAGAGAATATCATTCCATCGGCTGATTTTTCAATTTCGTATTTGCTGATATTGATTTCATTTTCCACTTTCCATTCTACCAATATATCTGCCTCTTTTAAGGTGGCTTTCAGAGAAGACAAAGTTACCGGCAGTATTGCCATTGGCCGGAATATAACATTAAATCTGTCTGGTGCTTTTGATAGACTATTCGAAGTTATTGAGATGTCTATAAAACTACTGTCAAACAAACTTATGGGAGTTTCCTTGTTTAAAAACTTATCCACTAAAAATCCCTGCATTCCTGCAGATTGCATATTTTGAGGAGCAAATCGTAATTGGTAATTTTTTTGTGCCACGTTCGTCATGTTGTAATAGATCGTATCCTTTGAAGTCAGCTCACTTCTGGCCTCCACTACCAACATTTTTCCATTTCTTTTTATATCAAAATTTTCACCCCCGGCTGGTATTTTCACTGCATCATTTCCATCCACATTGTTTGAGAAAACAGGATCAAAAGCGACCACATTATTATCTGCCACTTTATCGGTTGGGTTAGGTCCTGTAAACAGCGTTACTTCTAATAACTGGCGCTTATTAAGCGTGCCGCTTCCTGTACCGCCACGCGCTATTTGCCCGGCAAAATTAACAGAATTACTACCAACCGATTTTGCACTTTCTGTAAATATAATTTCATAATTCATCGGCATTATGGCTGCAACACTGGTTGCATGCATAAAAAATGCCTGACCTGATTGAATCATTGGTGCCGGAGTACCTGTTTGATAGGCAGTAGAACCACCAGGATGAGGCTTATAACCATCTACTGAACTCATTGTTTGGTATCCGCCCAAATTATAAGATCCGGAAATAAAAGGATCCCAAACATAAAAGATATCATCTACACCATTTCCTTTGCTGAGCTTTGAAAAGTCCAGTGGTGCCGCGTAAGGGTTACCAACTAATGTCATCCTATCAGGTTCTAAAGACAATCCCGGCTGGG
>JBBSUB010000132.1:0-12054 GCA_038235345.1 Chitinophagales bacterium | reverse complement strand
TAAACGCTATAAAAAATCACATCATTTCACTCAGTACAAAAGGGTATGATGATTATAATAAATCGCTTGATTTTGTCATGATGTTTATTCCAAGTGAACCTGCTTACATCGCTGCTTTGCAACACGACAACAATCTGTGGAACTTCGCCTATGAAAAACGGATACTGCTCTTAAGCCCGACCAATTTAATTACTTCCTTAAAACTGATCGTTGATCTTTGGAAGAGAGAATACCAAAATCAGAATGCCTTTGAAATAGCCGAAAGAGGCGCGAAACTCTATGATAAATTTGTAAGTTTTGTTGAGAATTTGAATGGTGTAGGCGATCATTTGGATAAAGCGCTTGATAAGTATGAAACTGCGTTTAAACAACTTAGTACCGGTAATGATAATTTGGTATTGCAGGCTGCAAAGCTTAAAAACCTGGGCTTGAAAACTAAAAAAGATTTGGCAAATGGCCTGGTTGAAAATGCATTGACCAGGGAATAAAAAATATCCCGGTCAATGCTGATCGGGATATTTTTATTTATAAATTGTTCATCCTAAAAAAATGGTTAAGAATAATTTATTACGCTTATTTCTGATCAAATGTCCCAATCCCAAAAATCTTCCTCATCGTCGTCATCGTCATCTTCATCAAAAAAGTTCCATTCGGACATTTCAAAATGCACAAGTACTTTTCTGATTTCTGCCAAACATGATTTTCCATTCAATTTTTTCAAACTATGCTCCATTGATTCATTCAAGTTATTTAGATTTTCTTTTTCAGCTTTGAGATTGAAAGAAGAATTGATTCGTTCATATCTCATTAAGGGAAGAAACCGTGAATTGTGAAATAACATCTGCTTTTGTTGTTCAAGTTCCTGAATTTGTTCTTTTAATACCTGGTTATAAATGGCTAATTTTTCGGATGTCAGTTTATCAATATTATTTTCTTCTTTATTGATGAATTCCATTTCAAGACTGAGCATCTCATGCAAATCGTTATTTTCATAAGCAACGGTAAGTCTTTGCATGAGCCGTTCTTTTTTAGCTTTAACCAATTCATCCTGTTCCAAATCGGGATGTAATGCCCTCACTAACTGTTTATAAATACTTTTTATATTTTTATTCCTGGCTTCCTCCAGTTCTTTGTTTTTCGCTTCTTTTTCTAGTTGTTTCGCTGTCTTTTTTCTCATGGATTTTTTAGCATAAGCTTCCTCCTCCCGTTCATTGATTTTGTCGTGAAGCTCCTTCATTTTGGCTATTACCTCCTCCTCACTCATGTCTTTATTCAGGTCCCCCAGGTCAAATTCGAAACCATTTTCCCGAAACATATTTTCCATTTCATCTTTCATCATTGCAAATTCTGTTCCGGCTGCTTTTTCAAAACTTTCTCCGGTGACGGCTTTAAATATTTCTTTTAAATCCTGCTCGGGCGGATTGCTGTCATTAGAAAAAATATCCTGAAGGAAGGAAATAATAAAGCGCTTAAGTGTTTTTTTCTCTTCACCTTTTATCTTTTTATTGCTCTTGAATTGAGGAAATATTATTCGAAGAATTTCTTTTCTTTTCTCATTTACTTTCCTTTCCAGGGGGTGAATTTCCTTTCCGTAATAAGCAAGTTGTTTGTCCAGGTCGTCAGATGTAGTTTTTAATTCCTCTCTTAGATTTTCTATTTTTTTGATGAGCTTGTTAAAGGCAATTTGTTGCCTGTTAAGCGGTTTTTGTTTGTTGCTGCTTATAATGAGATCAGTTTTTTTATTAGTTTTTATATCATTTTTTTCAAAAAGTGATTGCTGCATAAAGTATTTTTATTCAAAAGTAAGAAGTGCGATTTAAAAAATAACAGGTAGTGTGTTATTTTAATTCAGTGGTACGATATCCAAATGTTTTTCTTTATTTTGGCTAGAGTTGGATCATCAAATAGCACAAAGATCCAGTCGTAATCCTGTATGTTTTCAATGATATTTTTTGGAACGAGGTGCAATTCATCTTATTTTCCGGCCTCCTTAGCTGCCAATAAATAAATTAATGATGCTGTTCCGTCCATCGTGGGTTCATTGGTGCTGTAATCGCCGTAATCATCATGATATACTGCCAGGTTGCTTTGGAAGGGAGCGTAAGCATCTGCATTATAAAGTTGAATGCCGATCAGGCTTTTGAAAGTACTGGTGTATACCGGTCCGTCAATAAGACCACCGTAAATAGGCCAGTTTTTTAAATGCGTAAAGGCTGAGTGCGGATCAGTCGGCGTATCTCCCCGGGAAGGCAATCCGTAAACCATGCTTGTACCCCATGGATTTAAGCCAAACAGCCAATCAAAATTTGCCTGTTCCAGTTCTTCAAATTCTTTGCTATTTGTCAATTGACGATACCAATAACATTGAATAGCAAAAGATGTTGTCAGATTATTACTACACCAGATAAATGGTACTCCCCGGTAAAATGCATTTTCTTTCGCTCTCTTCCAGACGGCTTCTATTCCTTGTTTGTAATAATCAGTGATGGTATCTCTTTTAGCGCCTTTTAATTGTTTGGCCAGTTCATAATGGCCCAGGTTGATGAATGGATAGTACTGATAATGATTGGCGGTATCAGTATATAACCAGGGAGTTATTTTTTCTTTTTGAGAATAATGAAAAGCTGAATCAAGGTATTGCTGAGACTTGTTTTTTCTCTTGAAAAATGTTGAAGAATAATTTAAGGATGCAAAACCTAGTTCCATATCGTCTGTCCAGTTTTCTTCTGCGTAAATGTAAGGTGACTTAACAGAAACTGTTTGTGTAACGCCGGGTTTAATTAAGGCGTAATCAAGGGCACTCTGTGCTTTGTTCCATAAGGTTTGTGTATAAGCCGGATCTTTTTTATTAAAAATGGTTGCTCCCAAAGCAAAAGAACTTGCAAACTTCGCCGCCGTAGAACTGGTTCCTTTGGTATCATTCATGAATTTGCCCCGCTGTTGCGGTTCGCCATTGATAAAATATACCGGCCGCTCATTTCCTTTGCCATAAAATGGATCTTCTTTAGGAATGCGCATGCTTTGATGATCCCTGTCATCTGCTATTTGATTAAACATCCAGTCAGGCCTCGGATGCATTTTTAATAACCAGTCCAATCCCCATTTCGCTTCGTCCAAAACATCCGCGATACCATTTTTGCCATCCAATCCGTTGGCTTGTTTTTCATCACCAAATACTTTTGGAAAATCGCGGTAAGCAGCCAGTAAATGCCAGGTTGCATTCGCGGATGTAGTAGAGTATTGAAGATAATCAGAAGCATCGTGCCAACCTCCGGAAACTTTTACAAAGGTGCTGTCCTTCATCGGTCCATACAAAGTGTATCCATCTTCTGTATGACAACTATCCTGTAAAAAAGGATTGAAATAACTTCTTTGTTGACGCATATAAAATAAACAGAAATCTGCTGCTCCTTTATAAACATCTTTATCTATTTTAAATGCGGGAGAAAGAGCACCACCTGCTTTCAGGTAATAAACACCTGGCTTTTTAAAGGAAGAAAAATTAAGCCGGTAAGTATTGTCGAACGGTCCGTAAGCTCCAAAAGGATTGCCGGCGGATTTGGTTAAAACACTTTTTCCTGTTGCAGAATCTATCAGTTCAAAATTCTTGATAGTCGATTGATCTTTTGCACACCAAACAGCTACTTTTACCCCGGTCGGAATATATCCAAGTTGGTTGATTCTGATCCATTGTTGGGTTGGCTCTTTTTTTGAAGAAAAGGAAAAGTACAGAACGGAAGTGCTAATAAAAATGATTAAAAAAAATAGCTTTTTAGAGAAATTCATTTTGTTGGTATTAGGTAAAAAAGGACCTTAAATATACGGGAAAAGAAAGATTGAATCGGAAATGCCTTTTTCCTTATTCAGCGTCCATTTTCTTTTGTAGTGATCCATATAGCTGTTTATAAATGGCAAAGTTAAATTCATAAATTTCTGCATTCTTTTTATGCGGAGAAATGGTGAATTTTGTTTTAGGTTTTAGTTCCTGGTAGTTCTTGATTAATTTTAATTGTTTCATTGCAAGCATTGCCGCCCCCAGCGCAGAGGCATCGTCTTTTTCAATCAGGCAAAGTTTTTTGCAGGTAATATCCGCCATTATTTGCAACCACACAGGAGAGTTTATAAAACCACCACTGATATTCAATTGACGGATTATCCCGGATTTCTTTTCTATTGGTTGAAGAATGTCTTTAATCGCAAAACAAACTCCTTCCACCGCGGCTCTTAAAAAATGATTTTGTGTATGTCTGTAATGAATTCCAAAGAATAATGCCGAGGCTTTCGCATCCCATATCGGCGCTCTTTCACCCAGTAAATAGGGCAGAAAGATGAGACCATTACTTCCGGGTGGAACAGTGGTGATTTTTTTAAATAGATTTTCATAATCCTCTATACCCGGACTTTCAATATTTAAAAATATTTTGAAAAGCCATTTAATCACAATTCCGCCGTTATTGACGGGCCCACCCGTAATGTATGTTGACTCATCCAGTATGTAATTAAACAACATGCTATTGAAATCTGCGATTGGCTTCGGGCCTGTAACCCTTACAGCGCCGCTGGTACCGATAGTAAGCGCTGCTTCTCCTTTTTTTAAGACAAAACTTCCCAGGTTTGCCAGGCAACCATCATTGGCTCCAATGCAAAAAGCGATTTCCTTTGTTATATTCAGGAAATGCGCTGCGTCTTTACTCAAATCAGATCGTGTAAAAACCGTAGGGACAATTTCAGATAGTTGCGAGGGCGAAATCCCACACAGTTCCAGGGAAGGCTTATTCCATTTAAATGTGTGAATATTGAACAGCCCGGTAGCGGATGCGATCGAGGTATCAACCTGCCATTCATTAAATAAACGAAACCAGATAAATTCTTTAATAGATACAAACCGCGCAGTCTTTTTAAATAATTTTGGATCATTCTTTTTGAACCACATGATTTTGCAAAGAGGAGTCATGGAATAAATGGGCGTTCCGGTTGCAGTATAAATTTTTTTGGAGATTTCCTTCTTTCTTAATGCTGTCGCAATGTCTTCACTACGTTTATCCGCCCAGATAATGAGTGGTGTTAATGGTTTATTTTCTTTACTTATTAGCATTACACCATGCATAGCGCTACTGAAACTAACGGATATGGGTGCATGTTTCATTTTAGAAAGAATGTTTTTAATGCAATTTTCAAATGCGCTCCATATTACTTCCGGATCTTGTTCTGCAAAACCAGGTTGATTATTTCGGATGCTATAGAAAGAATTTGAATCAGCCAGTTTTTCTCCCCGGAGATTTATTGCCAAACCTTTACAGCTACCTGTGCCAATATCAATTCCTAATACATAATCTATCGGGGTTGATTTCATAGATGTAATGTATTAAATTTCTAAGGAAAATTACAGGTAGGGCTGGGATTGTTTTTGGATCAATCGGGGTAGCAGTGAAAATAATGCATACTGCGATTGGATTATTTTAAATACCTAAAAAGATTATTAGTGTTTTCCTTCCGCCAGAAATCCTTTGATCAACTCTTCAATCTTTTCATATTCCAGTAGAAATCCATCATGTCCATACAATGAATCAATGGATTCAAACCGGGCACCGGAAATATTATCCGCAATGAATTGCTGTTCAATAATGGGAAATAAAATGTCGCTACTTATACCTATTGCAAGTGTTTTAGCCGTAATCTTTTGCAAAGCAGATTGAATACTCTTATGTCCACGGCCCACATTGTGTGCATCCATGGATTTACCTAAGGCGTAATAGCTGAAAGCATTGAATCGCCGGCTTAATTTTTCGCCCTGGTATTTTTGATAAGACTCGCTTTTGTAATATTCTAATTTTTCAGAATGATGTTCACTTTGGCTGATATGATATGTTTCATAATGCCTGTAAGAGAGAAGAGCAATGCCGCGTGCAGCTTTCATGCCTTCAAGGCCGGCTGTTTCATACTTGTTTTTCCAGGTGGAATCCATCTCAATACAAAATCTTTGAGAGGCATTAAAAGCAATACCCCAGGCAGAATGACGGGCATTAGTTGCTATGGGAAGAATATATTCAAATAAAGATGGTTCTCCAATAGCCCATTCCAATAATTGCTGACCGCCCATAGAGCCGCCAATTCCGACCTTGATTTTTTCAATACCTAAATAATCTTTTAGTGGCTGATAGGAGCGGATCATGTCCCGCGTGGTAAAAAATGGAAAGTCATGAAAATATTTCTCTCCCGTTTTGGGATTTATTTCGAGCGGACCTATGCTGCCATAGCAACTTCCGGGCATGTTGACACAAACAATAAAGTATCTTTCAGGATTAAATAATTTCCCCTCCCCGACAAGTCCCGGCCACCATTCGTGAGGCTTACTGTTGGCAGTAAGCGCGTGAAAGATCCATACAGCATTATCTTTTTGGGAATTTAATTCGCCATAGGTTGTATAAGCAAGATGATAATCAGGTAATTGAATTCCGCTCTCCAGGATAAGTGGTTGATTACTTTGAAAAATAGATTGTTTCAAATCAGTAGCTTAGATTAAAAAGAATGGATAAAATAAAGCCTTCCCTGCAAAGGGAAGGCTTTTATAAAAGTCTATGCGTATACCGCTGCAAATGCCTGTTCTAAATCTGCTTTGATATCTTCAATATGTTCAATTCCTACAGAAAGACGTAAAGAAGACGGCGTAACTCCCGCCGCAAGTTGTGCTTCATCGCTAAGCTGTTGGTGCGTTGTCGCGGCCGGCTGAATGATCAGGGTTTTTGTATCGCCCACATTTGCCAGGTGACTGATCATTTTTAAATTATCAACAAACTTTGTTGCTTTTTCTTTTCCACCTTTCAACTCAAAAGACAGAACTGCTCCTGCTCCCTTGGTAAGATATTTTTGGGCATTGGCATAATGAGGACTGTTTTTTAGCCCCGGATATTTTACCAGTTCTACTTGCGGATGCTGTTCCAACCACTCTGCAATCGCTTGTGTGTTTTGTATATGACGTTCCATCCTAAGTGACAAGGTTTCTAATCCCTGGAGTAATAAAAAGGAATTAAATGGAGAAAGTGCCGGACCGAAATCTCTCAATCCTTCCACACGTGCGCGGATGGCAAACTGGATATTTCCAAAAGGTCCTTTACTGCCGAAAACATCATTGAATACCATTCCGTGATATCCTTCGGATGGTTCAGAAAAAACCCTGAATTTTCCATTACCCCAATTGTAATTACCACCATCAACGATGACACCGCCAATGCTGGTTCCGTGGCCGCCAATCCATTTTGTAGCCGCCTGTACCACTACGTGTGCACCATGTTCCAATGGACGGAAAAGATATCCGCAAGCACCAAAAGTGTTATCTACAATTAAAGGCAGATCATGTTTTTTTGCCACGGCGGCTAATTTTTCAAAATCCGGAATGTTGAAATCCGGGTTGCCAATCGTTTCTACATAGATTGCTTTTGTTTTATCATCTATGAGGCTTTCAAAATTTTCAGGATCATTATTTTTTGCAAAACGTGCTTCGATTCCTAATCTTTTTAAAGATACTTTAAACTGATTATAAGAGCCACCGTATAGAAAAGGACTGCTTACAAAATTCTCTCCCGCTTCCAAAATATTGGTCAGGGCGATAAATTGACCTGCCATGCCGGAAGCTACAGCTACTGCTGCTACACCACCTTCCAAAGCAGCCACTCTTTTTTCAAACACATCCGTTGTAGGGTTCATGATGCGTGTATAGATATTTCCGAATTCCTTCAGGGCAAATAAATTAGCGCCATGTTCTGAATTTTTGAAATTAAAAGAAGTGGTCTGGTATATGGGAACTGCACGTGAACCTGTTGTAGGATCGGCTTCCTGTCCGGCGTGTTGTTGTAATGTTTCAAAACGAAGATTACTCATAGTAAAATATATTAAGGGTGTTGAATAAAAAAAGGTAAAAAAATAAAAGTTGCGGAAACCTTATGAAAGGTAATTATATATAGATGCCTTACGGCATACAACGAAAGCATACATTCATAGATAAATGTAATTGAGTAAATGCTGATATGTTATTTGTAGGAATCATTTTTTCTGAATACAAATATAATAGTGAATTTTTTAAAATTAAAAAATAAATTTTACCAAGTTGTAAAATATTTCCAATTTCGGAAGGGTTCTGTTGGATAAATGGAAATGACAATGTAACATTTTTGCTCTTCATTTTTTACTCATCTATTAAACTCTTTAGTTCAAATTCCGGAAAAACTTGCGTGTCGAAAAAGTTGTCTTGAAGTCTTGATAAGTAGGAATCACTTATAATATCTTGTTCTAAATACTCTTCAAGTTCAGGATATTCTAAAAGGATTAGACTTTAATAATTTTGTTTTCCTCTTCTGGTCTTTAAATCGAATAGGTTTGATATACCTACTTTTCTTGAGAAAAGAAAGGTTATTTCATAAATCATCGATTTTTTTAAAAGATTCATTCTCCAAAAGCGATTTGATTTGCCTGATTGCTACATTATTTAATTGGACTAATCTTTCTTTTTGAGATAATCCCTGATCAATTAATAAGGCATTAATACTTTCCATGTTACTCAGAACAACCAATTGTTCTATACTTGCTGTATCCCGTATATTTCCTTTTGAATGAATATTTCCTTCTTTCCATTGTTTGGCAGTTTTTCCAAACAGAGCCACATTCAATAAATCTGCTTCATTGGCATAAACAAAATTTATTTGTGATTTTGAAATAAGATTGGGAACAATATTTTCTCTGATAGCATCTGTATGAATTCTGTAATTTATTTTGGAAAGCGTTCTTTGCAGATTCCATTCTAATTGTAAGCGGTTGTTTTCATCATTTTTCAGACGTTGAAATTCTTTGATTATATACAATTTGAACTCAATAGAAATCCATGATGCAAATTCAAAGGCAATGTCTTTATGGGCATAAGTACCGCCATACCTCCCTTGCTTTGAAACTAAGCCAATTGCATTTGTCTTTTCTATCCATTGTTTGGATGTAAGAGTGAAACTATTTAACCCTGCCAATTTTTTAAACCCATCGAATTCGATGGGTTTAAAACCTGGATTGTTTAACGTCTCCCATAATCCCAATAGTTCAATAGTATTTCTGCTTCGCAGCCAGTTTTGAATAATGTAGTCAGTTCGATTGCTATCTTTGTATTTAGCAATATCAGTTAATGATATATAGTCTTCATCCTTGTTTTGGTATAAAACTACATCATAACCTTTTACACTTATTTTTTTGTTTTTTGCCATGCTTTTAAAGATTTTTGATTTTAAAGGGGGGCGAATTCGACCCCTTTAAAATCTGGATTATTAATTGGTCCCCATAAGCCTAAAAATTCTACGGTACTTCTGTTTCGAAACCAATATTTAATTACATATTTTGGTTCTACCTGATTTTTGATTTTCGCAATATCCGTTAATGAAATAAAATCTTCGTCTTGTTTATTGAAGAAGGCAATTTCCTGTTCCCTAACTTTTAATATTTTTATACTCATATACTCAATATTATAAGTCTATAATTTTGCAAAAAAAAGCTATAATAAAAATCAGAATCGTTTAAAACTTCCTGTTAATCCAGAGATTAGTGTTGTTGAAAATTTAATTAATTTAAATATTGTCGTTTAAAATTCCCCTTGAATTCCCTGAACTGGTACTGAAATTTCCATTTGGTTGATCAATTAATTCATATTGTAAGATATTATTTTTTATGATCGAAGTCAGTCCTTTTCAAAATGTCCATTTGTAATAAATTCTCCTTTTTAGAAAATCGTATGGGTTATTGAATTAATTAAAAAAAAATACCTTTGAACAATTTTTCTTTATCTCCAATTGAAAGAAAATGTAGTCGAAAAAATACAGGAGGCTATCTACTATTCTATTTCAATAACCGCTTATCCTGATTTATTCTAAATATTTTCATATTAAGATGTAAACTTGCTGAAAATTTTATCGAAATGAATAAACTGCTACTGACTGTTTTCCTTTTTTTAGGAGCAACCATCGCTTTTTCACAACAAGCAAAAGAAGGAAATAATAAAGCCAACTATCAACTCGCTTCTCAATTTTCTCCAACGAAAGTTCGTAAGATGGTTTTTACCACGTCCGTTTCACCGACCTGGTTAAAGAATTCAGGACGTTTTTGGTATACGTATTCAGATTCTCAATCACAGAAGTGGTACATCGTAGATCCTGTAAGACGTTCAAAAGAGCAGCTTTTTAATAATGCTGACATGGCTGCCAAACTAAGTCTTTTAACCATGGATGCGTATGATGCTCAACATATTTCATTGAGGAATTTGAAATTCTCTAATGATGAAAAAACAATTCGTTTTGAGGTAACCAGTACAAGGGATACTCTAAAAAGTAAGAAAGAAAGAAAAGATCTGAAAGTGAAAACGGATACACTGAAAAAGAAAGTTTATTACCTGGAATATAATCTTCAAAACCGTGGATTAGTGGAAATAAATGATTCATTAAAACCCAAAGCGGATCTTTCCTGGGCTTCTTTTTCACCGGATACAAGTGTGATTGTATTTGCCAAAGGATATAATCTTTATTGGATGGATAGGAATAATTACCGAAAGGCACAGGAAGATGATAAAGATTCTACTATTGTGGAACATAAGCTAACAGAGGGTGGTGTAAAAGATTATGTATGGGGAGGTGGTTCTTTCGGTGATAGTGATACCACTAATGAAGACAGGGTGATGAAAGAAAGAAAATCCGTAAGGGTACTCTGGTCACCTAACGGAAAGAATTTTGTTTTAACCCGTAAAGATTCAAGAAATCTGAAATCACTTTGGGTCATTGATAATGTAGGGGGAACCAGGCCTATTTTGGAAACGTATAAATACCAGATGCCTGGTGAAGTGGATTCTACAAACCAGGAGTTATATCTTTTTGACTTTGGTAAGAAAACGCATAAGCTCATTGATGTATCATCATTTAAAAATCAGCAAATCGGATTATGGTCAGCAAAATTACCTAAAGCAGTAGTAGAAGATGAACCACGTGTACTTACCTGGTTAGGGAATAATGAAAGTTTTTATATAAACCGGACGAGCAGGGATCAGAAAAAGATTGATATCCTTAGGGTAGATCTAAATGGAAAAGTAACGGTATTAATTGAGGAACGCAGCAACTCTTACCAGGATGTTCAGCGTCCTGAAATCATCAATGACGGTAAAGAAATGATCGTATGGTCAGAGCGGGATGGTTGGGGCCATATCTACCTTTTTGATAGCAATGGAAAATTGAAAAACCAGATTACAAAAGGAGAGTTCTTTGTTTCCGGAATAGAGGGCGTTGACGATAAAGCACGCAAAGTCTATTTTTCCGCCAATGGAAGAGAGAATGGGGAAGACCCATATTTTAATCATTTGTACAGTGCAAACCTGGATGGAAGCGGAATAAAGTTATTGAACAAAGGAGATTTTGATCACCAGTTTAATTTGAATGATGCAAACACTTATTTCGTAAACAATTACTCCCGTGTAAATACCATTCCTCTATCCGGATTGTATGATCAGAACGGAGCAAAATTGATGGAACTGGAAAAAGCGGATCTATCCGGATTATTTGCTGCCGGATATAAATTTCCAGAGCCGTTTAAGGTAAAAGCGGATGATGGCATTACCGATCTTTATGGAGTGATGTATAAGCCGTTTGATTTCGATTCAACTAAAATGTACCCGTTAATTGAATACGTTTATCCAGGTCCGCAAACAGAGGCTGTTAATAAAGCATTTAGTGTAGGAATGGATCGCACAGATCGATTAGCCCAACTAGGTTTTGTCGTAATCACTGTAGGAAACCGTGGTGGACATCCGAACAGATCAAAATGGTATCATGTATATGGCTATGGTAATTTAAGAGATTATGGCCTGGCAGATAAGAAGACTGCTGCGGAACAATTAGCAGTACACCATCCATTTATTGACATAAATAAGGTGGGAATCCATGGACATTCCGGTGGAGGGTTTATGTCTACAGCCGCCTTATTAGTTTATCCTGATTTCTTTAAGGTAGGCGTGTCCTCTGCGGGTAATCATGAAAATAATAT
>JBBSUB010000131.1:0-12155 GCA_038235345.1 Chitinophagales bacterium | reverse complement strand
TGTATCGCCAACTTTTACTTCTTTTGCTTCTTTAATACCGGTAATAACATATCCTACATCGCCGGCCTTTACTTCCGGTTTTGGAGCCATTCCTATTTTCAGGATTCCCACTTCATCTGCTCCATATTCCTTTCCAGTATTGGAGAATTTAATTTTATCGCCTTTCTTGAGAATACCATTAAAAATTCTATAATAAACAATAATACCTCTAAAAGGATTAAACACACTATCAAATATCAGGGCCTGAAGTGGAGCATCATAATTCCCTTTCGGTGCAGGAATACGTTTTATAATGGCTGCCAGAATCTCTAAAACACCAACACCTGTTTTAGCACTTGCATGAAGAATATCTTCTTGTTTACACCCAATTAATTCAATTATCTGATCTTCAACCTCACCTATCATGGCCCCATCCATATCTATTTTATTCAACACAGGAATGATCTCCAGGTCGTTTTCCATTGCCAGATATAAATTTGAAATTGTTTGAGCCTGTATTCCTTGTGTAGCGTCCACCAGTAACAATGCACCTTCACAGGCAGCAAGTGCCCTACTTACCTCGTAGCTAAAATCCACGTGACCAGGAGTATCAATCAGGTTAAGGATGTATTCTTCTCCGTCCAGATTATAATTGATCTGTATTGCATGACTTTTAATGGTAATTCCCTTTTCCCGCTCCAAATCCATATTATCCAAAACCTGCGATTGCATGTCACGATCACTTACCGTATGGGTAAATTCAAGCAAACGATCCGCCAGGGTACTCTTACCATGGTCAATATGAGCTATAATACAAAAATTTCTGATGTTCTTCATAATTGGCGGCGAAGATAAGAAAAGCGGGTAATTTATTGCATTTCTGTCTGAAGTTTACCAAGGTTTTATTTCCTTATCTAACCGACTATATTCATTTACCCTTATTTAAGAAAACATTGTTGTAGATATTATTTGAATCTTATAACTTTAGTCATATCATCCAAAACAAAAAATCTTAATAAAGCGCCAGATTGAGAAACCTTTTCAAAATAAACAAAAACAACCTGATTGTTTGTTTTCTATTTGGGCTCTATTTTTTTTCAACACTATTTGCATTAAAAAAAATCACCCTTACTTTAGATGAGCCCTCATTTTATGGTTATGGCATTCATATATTGAAAGGAAAGCCCTCTAAAAATATCAATCTTTTCTCCTTTCATAGTAAAATGCCCGTCACGGCTATTAATGGAATTCCGAGAGCTATAGAACAATTAATAAATCCGGAACTTCATAAAAGCCAGGAAGCTATGGCAGATGAGTTTTTCCGCGGCAGACTACTTTCTGTTTTTGCCGGTTTTTTAGTTCTGTTGTATGTTTTCAAATGGTCAAAAGAGCTTTATGGATTTAAGGCCGGACTTTTATCCTTGTTCCTGGGAAGTTTGTCTCCAAATCTTATCGCTCATTCTCAATTTATAGGTACGGATGTTTATGCAGCATTAGCTACAATCGGTCTGTTTTACCATGCCTGGAAATTCAGTCATTTCAAAAGTTTTAACCAGTTGACTTATATGGCATTATTTCTTGGATTCTCCGTGATATCCAAGCAATCTCTACTGTTTTTTTACCCGGTTCTAATCCTTCTTTTGATATGTGCCATACCTCCGAAAAATATTAAATCTTTTTTTAGCAGAAAATATATTTTCAATAAAAAAACTGTACTCTCTTTTGCATGGGTTGCAATTATAAATCTATTCGTTATTAATGCTGCATTTCTATTTTACCAAACAGGAAGACCTTTGGAGGAATATCATTTCATTCTACAGAATTTCAGAAAATCCAAAAATCGTTGTCTTATTTAGGAAAGATTCCCCTTCCACTACCAACACCATTTTTAACAGGTCTTGACGGGTCAAAGTTCTACGAAAATCTGGGTGGAGGTTTCTTGGAAAGTTCCTACGGCAATGTATACCTATTGGGCGTTTCAAAGCAAAATGGTTCTTTTTGGAATTATTTTATTATCGTACTTTTTTTCAAACTCACTATTCCGTTTTTATCCGGAATAGCCATCGCTACCCATCGAACAATAAACCTCCGCAAACTCAGGCTTTTCTTTACAAATGAAGCATTTATTGTACTTCCGGTATTTACGGGATTAATTCTTTTTAGCTTCTTTTACAAGGCTCAAGTGGGCATAAGGCATATTTTATTTATCCTTCCTCTTTTACAAGTATGGTGTGGGATCTGCATTTATCAATTATCCGTAGCAGCCAGTAAAAAGCTTCCCTACCTGCTAATTCCATTATGTGCATTCCAGGTAGTTTCTGTCATGAGCTATTTTCCACATTTTTTGCCCTATACCAATGAATTTATCCTTAATAAAATGAATGCCTACAAATATATAGCCGATAGCAATCTCTATTATGGTGAGGGTAGATTCTGGTTAACAAAATACATGGAGTCACATCCGGGATCGGTGTTCAAACCTACAAAACCTAAAGCGGGTCTTATTATTCTCAGTGTCAACGATTATATTGATGTGTGGAACACCCATGAATATGATTGGCTCAATAAATTACAAAAACAACCTGTAGATCATATTCATTCACAATATCTCATTTTTAAAGTTTCCCAAACCGATCTGCAAAGATTAGATGAGTAAATCGGGCTTTCTCCCAGCCTAAAACCTGATTTTTTTCTTAGAAAAAAGTTATTTATTTAAATAGCAGATTGTATATTCATGACGGCGTCAGGCAAGAAAAAAGACATTTTTATCTATCGCATATCTATCTGAAGTTTACTCAGGTTTAGTTACCCCTTCAGCAACAAATTATAAACATCGAAAATCTGCTTACCGATAGTTGAATATTTAAACTTTTCCGATGATTCCCGGGCAATTTTTTCCCTGTCAAATAAATGACCGTTTTCAATCATTTCCTTTATAGCGTTTTTCAACTCCAATTCATTTTCACTTTGTATCAAAAAACAATTGGTTTCATTGACCACTTCTTTTATTCCGCCTACATCTGTAGAAATAACGGGTAAGCCACAACACAGGGCTTCAAGGATCACACAAGGCAAATTTTCAAAACGACTAAAAAGAATCAGAGCTGAAGAGTTCTGCATTTCAATTGCTACCTGTGTGTAAAGTAGTTCCTTTTTGAAAAAAAGATACTGGTCTAAACCTCCGGATTTTCTTGCCAATTCCAGTAGAGGATCTGATACTCCACCTACCATCAAAAGTTCGAATTCATATCCTTCCCGATGCAATTCAATTGCAGCTCTTAAAATGCCATCCGGATTTTTCACATAACTCATGGTGGAAGGATGGATAAACCTGGTTTTTTGCAATACGGAAGGTTTATAAAAAAATAAATCTGTGTCCACCACATTCGGGATCACTTTGTATTTAACCGGAGTAAGTTGGTTGACTGTTTCTCCTAATTTATGAGCAACGGGCAACAAAAGCGATCCTTCTTTTAAAACCCATTTTGTGAGTTGTTTTGGAAAAAGTCCTGCTTTGAAAATGGAATTGGGGCTTTTTTTATAATACCCCGTCCAATGTTCTGTAATGACATACTGGATACGATATTTTAACTTTAAATAACGAGCAAAAACTCCCGCTTTAAAAGCGATGTGCACATGGACCAAATCGGGCAATCCTCTCTCTTTTTTTATTTGGGCGAAAATCTTCTTTTGTAGAAAAAAGTACCTTAAAGAGGAATATATCTTTTCAGAAAGGGGAAACCGTGAGGGTCCATAATAACCACGACAAACTGTGAGGTTTCCCGTCTTTTCTTTTACAATGACAAAACTACCTTTTTTAAGAGAATTATCTTTTGCCACAAATATGATTACTACAGAGGTGAAAGCAGCTACAGCCCTGGCATGTCGTTCAATAAAGTCCCCGTTAAAAGGATCCGTTTTGCCGGGATACCAACTAACCAACCAAAGTACATAATTCGTCATAAATCCAATGAATATTTAAGCAGGCTTTGCCAGGATCAAGAGTGAATAACCGCCCCACAATTTAGCGCTTAGTGGTTGATTAATACCAAATGACATATTTCGCAAAACTTTTTTCACTTTCGCTTTCATTCCTTTCACTGGTTGAGAATCAATGACCGGTTTGGTATAATGATGATCAATTATTTTATACCCGGTATCTTTTAATATCCACGAAATCATTTCTTCAGAAAAATAATGAATATGGCCAACAGATTCTCTTTGTTGAAGCAATACATGTGGCTTCAGGATGGATCGACAGGACAGATCCATTGGAATATGGAAAATAAAATTTTGACTTTTATCCCGGAGTGTGCGCATAAATTGATAATAGTCTTCGACATGCTCCATCACATCCATCATAAGCAGCAAATCCGGCAAAGGAAAATCCTGCTGCAAAAAATCACTTTCGTGAAATGAGAGCTTTGAATTCTTCCGGGATTGTGCAAGTTTAATAGCTTGCGGAGAAATATCAAACCCATCAAATTTCAGGATATTCTCATCTCTTTTTTGTAGGGTTTCCAGAATTGCTCCTGCACCACAACCTACTTCCACTATAGATTTTGGCTGCAAACCATTTTTTTGGTACAGATCAAAAACAATATCTGCTTTCCATACAGAATCTTCCACATGCCAAATGCCTGTATTTTCCAGGTATTGTCCATTCATATACATTTCGCCGCTGTTTGTGATCATATTCGTTTTGTATTTTCAAACACAGACTCTTTCAATTTCTTCAAATCACTCAACCGGAAATAAAAAAAATCAACCACACCACTACGATGGATTCTGTTAAATGTGTAAAGTACAAAAATATGATAAGTAATATAGCCCAAACTACTTACTGAGGCAGCAGCAATAATCCCATACTTTGGAATGAGTAAAGCATCTCCTGCCACAATTACGATAAGGGCCAAAAAAGATCCCATCAGGTTCACGGAAACCTTATTCTTTCCGGAAAAATAAGCTGTGAGTGTATATAAAGTTGATAAGGCCAAAATGCCCGGTATTAAGAAAAGAAAGGGCTGGTACATCCCTGAAAAACTTTCCCCAAAAACAAAAGGGAATAACCATTTTCCAACAATTATTAACACTCCGCATCCTAATAAATAAAGAAAAAAAATTGTTCTGGAAATGACTTTTAGGGTGTTTTCAATCTTTCCTATATGATTTCCTGCAATGAGGGGAAAGAGGGCACCGGCAAGAATTGCCGGCAATATGAAAAACATCTGCGCTACCTTGGAAATCTGTATATAATTCCCGAGTTCATCCGGGTTGCAATATCTGTTTACAAACCAATAATCAATTTTATACAAGAGAAAAAAGACAACATTGGACAAAAAAACAATTGTAGAATACTTGAAAAGTTTTTTTAATTGAAGCATATTAAACCATCCGAAATCTGAAATAGTCAATTTTTTAAAAAGAAGAAATAATAAAAGAGTTCCTGCTATTAAAAAACTTCCGAAATAGATAAAGATAAATACATGGTTATTAAGCCAGGACGATGCATTTACATTTAGTAATAAAATAATCAATAAGAGATTAATGGAGATTCCTACGACATTAGAAGTGACATAATTCTGTTGTGCATAAAACAGGCTGGTAATGAACGTCAGTAAAATATTACCACAAATAAAGAGAAGGGCGTACTGAAATTTTATCATGGGAATATCGGTACCCAAAAGGATCAGTACAAAATAACTTATGACAACAAGCAGTGCAATGGATAAAGCCCAAAGCATCGAAAAACCTGTTAATTTTTCCAGGGAAATTTCTTTCTTCGATCCAAAATATATCAGCCCTGCTTCCAGGCTGAAACTCCCAATTAGCGTGTAGAATGAGAAGATAGTAAATAGATAATAGATCCAGCCGGTAATAGCGGCATCAAAATGCCTTGCAATAAAAACATTCAGTAAAAAACTGGTCACAAAAAATAAACCACGCCAAAAAATATTTTGATATAAAAGTTTCTGAATGTTCATTTGGTGTTCTGGTAATTTATACCGAATATAAATTATAAATGGTCCAACAAATTTTAATTCGGTATAATACCCCCTTGATTTATAAAATGGTCTTTGGCCTGTTTTTTAATTCAAGATGGTATTACATTCCTTATTGAAGGAAATTATGCCCGGTTTATCTTTCCGGATTTACTATGCCAGAAAAACCTTGTATTGAAAAAGACACCGTCCAATAGGTAAATAAAGGACGGTGCTTCTCAGTAAAATTCAATAGCAGGAATAATCTTTATAAAATACCATTAGCATAACGTTCCCGCAATAGATTCTATTTTAAACCCTTTATTACAGACTCAAACTCATCGGCATTTAAGGAAGCGCCTCCAACTAAACCTCCATCTACATCAGGCTTTCCAAAAATTTCTGCCGCATTATTTGCTTTAACGCTTCCACCATACAGGATGGAAATAGTATCAGCCACCTCACTTCCGTACTTTTGACTTAGTACATTTCTGATATGCGCATGCATTTCCTGCGCCTGGTCAGAACTGGCAGTTTTGCCTGTACCAATAGCCCAAATTGGCTCATAGGCCACAATAAAATTGGTCATCTGTTCTTCGTTAAGATGGAACAAACTTTTCCTGATTTGTTTTTCAACGAATTCATTTTGTGTACCAGCTTCTCTTATTTCCAAAGGTTCGCCACAACAAAAAATTGGCTTCAAATTATTAATCAGGCACTCATCGATTTTCTCCGCTAATACTTCATGATCTTCATTAAAATACTCTCTTCTTTCGCTGTGACCAATAATTACAAAAGACACTCCACACGATGCTATCATTGCTGCACTTACTTCACCGGTAAAAGCACCTGATGGTTTTGTATAGCAATTTTGCGCGGCAACCTGGTATCTTTCCAAATGTGCTAGTTTTTCCTGAGCCAGTACCATATAGGGAAAGGGTACACCAATAATAACTTCCTGGTCAGCAGAAAGAGGAATATCCTTTTCTATAATATCGGTTAATAATGTCCCTGCCTGCTTTAAGGTTAAATTCATTTTCCAATTAGCGGCTACAATCTGTTTTCTCATTTCTTTATTTGTTTTTATAAATGTTTCTTAATGATTCTTTTTCTTCAGACGAAGGTTTAACTCCCTTCAGGTTTTTCCAATTGCTGATATCTGTAATTGCTTTTTCCAAGTCGTAAAGTTCATCACCCCAGGTGAAATCGTCAATGAACTTAGGTGGAAAAGACGTGCCAAAAACATTACAACTATTTCCTACGATTGTTCCTGTATTAAAGGATGTGTTAATAGCGCTTCGGCTATAATTACCCATTAACAAACCACACTTTAATCCCACGTTCACAAAGTTGTTTTCATCTTTCACCCAAACTTTCACCTCCGAAGCATTGTTTTTAAGATTTGAATTACTGGTACCTGCGCCCAAATTACACCACTCACCTATCACTGAATCACCCAGGTAACCATCATGTCCTTTATTAGACCATTCCATTAAAATGGAATTTTTTATTTCACCTCCTGCAACACAATTCGGACCAATTGTAGTGGCTCCGTAAATCTTAGCACCCATTTTCAGTAAACTATTTTCGCCCAAGGCTATGGGACCTCTGAGCATACAACCTTCCATGATGACAGCATTTTTTCCTATATAAACCGGACCTCCTTCTGCATTTATGATGGAAAAATTAATTTCAGCACCTTCCTCAACAAAGATATTATTAATCCCTTTCGCCATTGTACCCTCAGGGATTTTTTGGGAAACACGGCCATCTGTAAGCATTTTGAAATCCTGCCTGATAGCCCAATCATTATGTACAAATAACTCCCAGGGATGGTAAATCTTTTTAGATTCTTCGAGAATTTCTAAGGGCTTATTTTTTTCTGAAATATCTTTTAAAAATGAATTAGAAGGGATGTTATTGGCCGGATACTTTTCAAAAGAGGTATTCTGTAGCATTTCATCAGAAATTTCTGATGAAATAAATACTTTACCGGGAAAATAAAAGTTCCACTTTTCAAAAATGGTGCAAATACCCAGGCGTATATGCGCAAGGGAACGAATCTGTGCAAAGGGAAAAAGTGCACTATTATAAGGTAAGTCATCCAGCAGAATATTCATGAAAAAATCTTTTTGAAAATCTTGATCAAAGTACTGGTCTCAGAAACCGGCTAAAGGTAGCAAAATAAAAATCCCCCGATAAAGGGGGATTCTAAAATTATATCAATAAAAAGTCGTTTAGTCTTTTTTTGCGTAACGCTTCTTAAATTTATCAATACGTCCTGCGGTATCTACCAGCATATTCTTACCTGTGTAGAAAGGATGAGAGGTATTTGAAATCTCCAGTTTGATAACAGGATAATCTTTACCATCTTCCCAGGTAACTGTTTCATTGGAAGCGGCTGTTGACCGGCTAAGAAACATCGTTTCATTACTCATATCGCGAAATACTACAAATCTGTAGTTGGCTGGATGAATTTCTTTTTTCATATTTTTTATTTTTGCTCATGGCTGCCTTCAAGAAGTCTCCATGAAATTTTTAAGTGTGCGAAGTTAGGGGAATCTAAAATAATATCAAAACTAAATTTTAATAATCATTTCGTTTTTAAATTATATTAAAAAAAGACTACTTCATATTTACATACTGCAACGCAAGTCCAAGGTCCCAACCTTTAGATGCCTGGATCACATCCTGTAAATCATCGATTTTTTTTGACGTTACCCGAACAATATCATCCATAATTGCTACCTGCACTTTAAATTTACCATCCTTTACCAGTTTCACGATCTTTTTTGCATCCTCCTGGCTGATGCCATTTCTTACAGGCACTTCCTGTTTTACCACTTTTCCGCTCTGAAAGGGCTCTTTGGTAAAATCATAAATTTCAGCTGCCAGTCCTTGTTTCATGCTTTTACTAATGAGGACATCAATTATTTGCTGGAGTTTCATTTCGCTATCTGCTTCCAGGTTTACTTTGAACTCCTTTTTATTAAGTTCAATAACCACATGACTGCCTTTAAAATCAAAACGATTTTTAACTTCCTTTTCTACAGTGTTTATCGCATTGTCAAGGGTTTGCAAATCAACTTTACTTACTAAATCAAAAGAAGGCATACTTATTATTTTTTATTGGAGTGCAAAGATAAAAAATCAAATGGAGATATCCTGCTTTACTTTAACTGTAAGAGCAGAATAAATGCCTAATAAAACAAAACCAACTAACCTATTACAATTAGCTGGCCTGTTCAGAGATTCATACTCAAACAGTCAATGAATTATTTTATCCGGCTTTCTTCATCTGACAAACCACCTGTTTTCCTTGACGGGCCATTTTTAGCAGGTTTACCAAATCTGTACGAAAATGTGAGCCTGGCAGATTGATAATTTTTATGATGAATATCCAGATCAATTTGTTGAAACCGGATATATCCCACCATTTGGGAGGTATTAAACAGATCACGGAAAGCCAATTTCAAACTTCCTTTATCCTTTAATATTTTCTTTGAAATACCTGCATCCATACGCCAAGTGGGCAGAATAACTATTTGTCCTTCAATCATCCTGGAATTATAATAACCACTTAATTCTGCGTTCCAGCCTTTTTTAAGATCAAAGCGATTGGTAACATTTCCTGTAAAAGTGAGATTTTTATTATCCAGCCTTCCGCCATCTATTACTCCTTCAAATTCCATTTGGGTCAGATTGGTATAAATATCTGAACTCCAAAATTTTGTAACAGGAATATTTGCACTAACGGCTACTCCCATGTTTATCCTTGTGGACAGGTTCTCTGTCGTTTGATAGGTTTTTCTTTCACTGTTTAATTGTCTTAATACCTGTGTAAATACATCTGTTGTTTTACTATAATTTAAAGTAGTATTCAAAAACCCTTTATAATTATGAGATAATTCAAAATTGTTTGAAAACTGCGGTTGCAATAAGGTATTTCCAACCTCATAAGTATATTCATCCAGGAAATAATAGAACGGGTTTAAATCCTGGTAAGAAGGCCGATCCACTCTTCTGCCATAGTTTACCGAAAATGTATTTTTATCATTCAGTGCATAACTCACAAATGTAGTTGGAAAGAAATCAGTATAATTTTTCACAAAAGATGAATCCGGCCTGGTACTGTTTCCTTTTTGATCTCCTTTGGCATTTGTATTTTCTGCCCGCAACCCTGCTTGAAATCCCCATTTCTTAATCTGCTTTGAATAATTAATATAGGCGGCATTTATATTTTCTTTATAAATAAAATGGTTGGTTTTACCATCATCTACACGATATTCCCCCTCTGATTTTGTCTGATACAATGCCTCATTATCGGTTATCACATAGCTGCTTTTTACTCCGGTTTCTATTTTAGCTCCCTTTTTCAAAGGAAAAACAAGATCACTCTTTGCCGAATAAATAGATACATCCGATGGTAACTTCCCTTTTAGAAAAGAAGGAGGACGTTTAACGGAGTAATCAGGTAATAGATAATTTCCAACCAAAAGCATATCGGCATCTTGCGCGTATCTTAAAAAATCAAGGTCTACAGTCATTTCCTTTCCAGTGGAATCAAACACATGCCTGAAATTAAAATTGACCGTTCCATTCTTTGAGTTCCGCTCATTTAATGAGTTGGAACGAACAACTGAATCCACCTCAATGGCATTGGATTTAATTCTTGTCGTATTAACACCGTCACTTTTCCCCGGATTCAGATAGCCAGATAAGGAAATTCCATAGGTAGTCTTTTTATTTGCAAAAAAATCCATCCCTACTTTTAAATTATTATACGTTCCTTTTCTCGATGTTTCTCCATCCTGATCAAAAATGGATTGAATTTTATCATCTCCCGGATTTCTAAATTTTCTTAAAATATTATTGCTATTCTTTCCTTTGAAAACAGAATTACTGAAATTTCCGAAAAGGTTGATTTTATCTTTTCTATAATTCAGACTGAGATTATTGCTTGTGCTGGTGTAAATAGATTGACCAATGGATGCGCTGACACTTCCATTCAAACCGGATTTTTTAATCTTTTTCAATTTCAGGTTGATAACCCCGGAATTACCGGAAGCATCATATTTTGCCGGAGGATTGGTCATAATTTCAATCTGATCAATATTCGAGGAAGGCATATTTCTTAAATAATTGGCAAGTTCCTCTCCACTCAGATAGGATGGTCTTCCATCAATAAGAATCAGCACTCCCTGTTTCCCTTTCAGGCTCACGTTACCATCTTTATCTACGCTTACTCCCGGGGATTTTTCCAGCACTTCCAGAGCGGTGGACCCTGCATTTGTAATGGAGGCATCCACATTAATGACTGTCCGGTCAATTTTCCGTTCTATTAACTTCCGGGAAGCTTCTACTGTAATCCCTTTTAGTGTCGTGATTGCCTTTTCCATTTTCAATGAACCTATTGAAAGATCAAGCTTTGTTCCGGTTTCAAATTTAGGACTGTATAAATCCAGATAACCTGTAGCAGTTGCTAAAACAAAATATTGACCCGGTAAAATGTCTTCAAACTGAAAGATTCCGGATGAATCTGTATAATCTGCCTTCACAAGGATGGAGTCCTTTACAGAATAAAGAGCTATGGTTGCTGCCTCAATCGGGGAGGTAATTCCTTTATCAATAACAGATCCTTTGATAATGGTGGACTGGCTTTGGGCGAATAATGCCGGTGATAAAAAGAGAGCTAAAAGAGGGAGGATGAGAAAATGTTTCATTTTTTTAAGATTACTATGTTTGCGATATTACAATCCAAAACTAAGTACTATGCTTTACAAAGTACTGAATTAAGGATAAACGGTCATTATTTTTATTTAATTGGGAAATATTTTATTCAAACGGGGGGAGGGAAGAAAAGTTACAGATGGCCGGTTAGGAGTTTGGAGTTTGGAGTTTAGCGTATACCGACAAGCCTCGGCCTGTGTTTTGAGGGAAATAACTATTTATTAAACAATGGATGGAGTTCGTAGTTTGAAAAATTCGTGTAATTAGTGCCTAAAATTCGTGTTTAAAATTGGGAGTTATATAGTAGTTTGGAGTTTGTTGATTAAGATTTTCAAGATGTTGAGGTAAGGCAAGAATATTTCATTTTTTGTGTGATTCGTGAACGAAATTCATGTTTTTTAAAAATTTATAAGTCCGGAATTTTGATAGTCTAATACTGGTGTTTTTATAATGGTTTAGTAGCCA
>JBBSUB010000130.1:0-12219 GCA_038235345.1 Chitinophagales bacterium | reverse complement strand
GGACGCTAAAAGACATCCAGGCATCGGGGTTTCCGATGGCGTTCTTTAAGTTTATTGGTCTAAAATCGGAAAACCCCGCTGAAACAACATGAGCTTTAAGCTATGAGCCAAATACGAACTCCGAACTACAGGACTTTAGAAAATATCGTTCAGGCCGCCAAAAGACAAGCGTCCCGACCGGGAGAACTCCGAACTGTGGTGCTTTGGAAAGATTTTGAGTTAAAATTTTACAGCTTCGTCGGGGCATCGGGGTTTCCGATAAGGTTCTTTACGATTATTTTTATAAAATCGGAAAACCCCGCTGAAACTCATCATCATATCATTCAGGACGCTAAAAGACAAGCGTTCCGACCGGGAGAACTACGAACTCTGAACTCCGGATCCTGACACCTGATACCTGATACCTATTACCTAATACCTACCACCTACCACCAACTACCTTCTCCCTACAACTCCACCTTCGTTTTATTCAATACAGACGTTACACTGGCGATAACCCCTGCGATATCAGAAAGGTCAGCAGGAACGATCATGGTATTATTTGTTTTGGCTAGTTTACCGAATTCCGTTAAATATTGTTCAGCTATACGAAGATTTACGGCATTCATACCGCCTTCTTCATTAATAGAAAGGGCAATCTCACGGATTCCTTTTGCGGTAGCAACTGCAACCATTTCAATTTCCGAAGCACGCCCACTGGCTTCATTCACACGGCGCATTTTTTCTCCTTCAGATAAGGCAATAGTTTGTTGTTTTTCTCCTTCCGCCCTGTTAATCTTCGCCTGTTTGTCTCCTTCCGATTCAGCAATAAGAGCCCGTTTTTCACGCTCTGCACGCATTTGTTTTTCCATCGCGTCACGGATGCTTTGTGGCGGAGAAATATTTTTTACTTCATACCGGGAAACTTTAATTCCCCATGGTCCACTGGCTTTATCCACTGCTTCCACGATGGTTGCATTTACGGTTTCGCGCTCTTCAAATGTTTTATCTAATTCCATTTTTCCAATTACACTACGCATGGTTGTCTGGGAGATCTGGATCACTGCAAAACGATAATTATCAATTCCGTAAGATGCCTTTTGCGGATCAATCACTTGCAGGTAAAGAATTCCATCGACTTCTACAGCAATATTATCTTTTGTAATACAAATCTGAGAAGCAACATCAATGGCCTGTTCCTTCAGATTTTGCTTATAGGCTACTTTATCAATAAAAGGGATAAGTATATGGAATCCCGCGTCCAGCGATCGGCTATACTTTCCTAAACGCTCAATGATGTAAACGGAACGTTGTGGAACCACTTTAAACGTGGAAAGAAAGGCAACAAGTAAAAAGAGTATTAATACAATTAAAATTACTGAGGTGGTTGTTATCATAAAGGTTTGGTTGATTTTACAATTAATAAGATGCTGTCGTTTCCAATTATTTCCACGTTTTCACCTGTGGAAATAATATCTGCAGATGTTGCCTGCCAACTTGTGCCTTTAAAATCTATCTTCCCATTATTTCCGGGCGTAATCGGTGTTTCTGCAATTCCAAATTTTCCCAGGAATTCATCCTCCAAAACCTGCCGGGAGGTTTGGTCTCCATACAATCTTTTCTGCAGCCATTTACGTAATATAAAAATCGTAAGTACGGAAGTAATGACAAAGATCAGGAGCTGACCGGTTAAAGGTATAACGACAAAAATAGAAAGAATGGCAACAGTCCAGGCTCCTACTGCAAAAAAGAAAAGTATTAAACCAGGAACTACAAATTCAAGAATGAATAAAATAAATCCGATTATAAACCATATCACAGCAGTATGTAGCAGAATGTCCATAGATAGAGGTTGTTTTGGGAACCAAATATAGCTGAATAAAAGGGAAGTTAATACAGGTCGCCCAATAAATAATTAATATTGGTTGCAGTTAATATAACGCGTTTTAAAAACTTGTCGTCCAGCATGTTGAAAACGTAGCCTGCGCCATTTTCAATATATTGTAAATTGAAATCTTCCAGTATCAATGCGCTTCCTTCCGGTAATCCTATAACGAAAGAATCCGGGTTCATTTTCAAAAATTCCTCCAGGCGCATATCCCTTGTTTCTCCATTAAAACCTGCAGTATTCTGATTAAAATAATGTGGATTAATTAAAAAAGGCAATACTCCCAAAGCAGCAAAACTCTTCGGGTCCACAATGGGCATATCATTCGTAGTAGAAATTGATTTTCCTAAAATATTCGAGCCGGCACTCCAACCTATATACGGCGTGCCTGCCTTTATTTTCCGGCGCATAGTATCCATTAGATCCTGGTCATACAAATCATGCAAGAGTTTAAACGTATTCCCGCCACCAACCATGATACAATCACACTCTTCCAACACCTTTTTTGCATTTTCAGGTAGTACCACCAAAATCTTATGTGGCAAACTTTCCAATGCTTCGGATACTTTCAAATGATAATCGGCATAACTATCCACAGAAGCAAACGGGATAAAGGCAATTGATTTTTTCTCATCTCCCAAAAATTCTTTTATGAGAGGTAAAGCTATTTCCAGGTAACCGGAATCACCTGCTCTTGAACTGCTCAAGGCAAGTATTTTTTTTAAAGGCATTTTGCAATTTTTAAATTTAGAGGATTTAATCACACTACATTATTGCTCATAACATCCCAAATCAGGTGTAGCATTCCGCAATTTTCCATCCAGATCATATAAAAAACTTGTTGGCACGCCACTATTCAAGGCAGGAGAAACCGGGTTATTATTGAACCTGAAATCGTATATATTCCCGGAAATATTCACACTGTCAAAACCGGGAGCTATATTTTTAATCGGTGCTATAAATACGGCATTGGTAACTTCGTCCTTTGCTTTATACAATACGTGATTAAATTGTACATCAAATAAGCCGGTTCCTTTTTTCTGCACAGAAAGTTCATTTTCTACCATACCATTATCTCCCCAAAAAATAGAATTTGTAAAAATTGCTTTTAAGGGAGCAGTATAGATCATACCATTATCTCCAATAAAATTACTTACCTGGAGGACAGGGTTTTTATGCCTAATATAAAGATTCCCATAAGTGGCGATAGTGCAAAAAGTAAATTGATAATCACCTCCGTAACTCAATGCCACATTGGCTCCGCAATTACTGACCAAACAATTATCCGCGAAAATTTCAGTGTTGATCCCGGAAATTCCCACATCATAAATATTGTCCACAATGCATTTCGACAGGGTAAGTTTGGGCTTAGAAGTTGTGGACCTATTCCGGGCGACAATTCCCTGGTAGGCATTTTTGATGATGGCGTATTCCATCAAATTATTTTGACTTGTATTTCTAAAATAAATGCCCGGCCAGCTTGCAGGCAAATCTTTATACACCTCATCCATCCTGTCACCGGAAAAGACAATCCGGGAATCTTTTGTTCCAATTGCTTTCAGTGTACCATCTACCAAAAAAGGCGCATCAGCATGTAAATAAATCTTTGTGCCTGCTTCAATTTTAAGTACCGCATTTGTATCTACCTGCACACTTCCTAAGATCACATAAGGAAGTCCGTTCGTCCAGGTTTTTGTTCCTGTAATAATCTGTTTTTTTAAAAAAATAGCATTTTGGCCATAGGCTTGCAATTGCACAAAACGCTTATTGCCATTGAAAGATATTTGAATACTATCTTTTAAAATGAAGGGTGTATTGGCTGAATTTGGATTCACATTCACCTGTACAAAAACATAGATGCTGTCATTTGCATTAAGCTCAATGTTTTGAACATTATTGGAAGAAATCCCATCAATATTTAATTGAAAAGGCGAAGAATTACTGCCTGCAAGCCGGATTTCTGATAATAATAATTTCCGGTTATTATTATTAAATATCTTGAATGATTTTGTCACAGAACCCACAGTCGTAAATACCGTGTCAAAAGAAATTGTATCCGCACTTGTATAAAGTTGTGCATCAGAACTTGTAATGAATGAATCCTTTTTACAGGAAACAAACAGCAACCCACCAATCAGAATAAGAAAAGCGGGTAGTAAAAATTGTTCTGTCCGGATTAGGATTTTCATTAGACTAAGATACTTTCAATTTGTTCAAAACCTATATCTGCCGGAAGGCCACACCATAAAATATTATAAATTGTTTCAGCTATGGTCATTTCTGCCTGCATCTTTTGATTGATGATGTACATACATTTGCTGGCATTGTACCCTTCCGCTATCATGTTCATTTCCAATTGGGCGGTTTGCACAGAATATCCCTTCCCGATCATATTTCCAAATGCCCTGTTGCGACTAAAAGGGGAGTAACAGGTTACGAGCAAATCACCCAGGTAAACTGATGCTGCATAATTTGTAACTGCATGTGTATTCTTATTAAAAACCGCCGTATGCTCCAGTGTGCCTACTTCTACTTTTTTAACCCCGGCTCTTCTTAAAAAACCCGCCATTTCATCTGCGCTATTAGCAATGAGAACACTCAGGAAATTATCTCCATACTCAAGCCCGTGAGCAATTCCGGCAGCTATTGCATAAATATTTTTTAACACAGCAGCGTACTGCACACCAATGATATCTGTGTTTTGTATCGTATTTAAATAAGGGGTTTTAAAATACTCAGAAATGATGAGGGTTGTTTCTTCATCCAGGCCGGAAAATGTGAGGTAAGACAATTTTTCTGAGGCTACTTCTTCCGCATGACAAGGCCCCAACACAGTAAAGTAATCGGAGAGCTGGACGTTAAAATGTTCTTTTAAATAATCATTGAGTAATACATTCTCCTCCGGCAAAATACCTTTCACAGCAGAAACGATCTTTTTTCCTTCAAATATATTTTTGGGTAAATTCATTAAGGAATCTGCAGTATATGCAGAAGGGATCACTATAACAATACAATCGCTTTGCCGGATAACTGCTTCTACATCGGTTGAAAAATTAATGAGGCTTGTATCAAAAAATGCACTCCTTAAATATTGTGGATTATGCCGCCTGTTTTTAAAACTGGTAATATTGGAATCACTTCTGAGCCACCAATTTATTTCGTTCTTATTATCAGTTAGCAATTTTGCCAGAGCTGTACCCCAACTGCCACTTCCTAAAATTCCAAATTTCATACGTTTTCATTTTAATTAAACTGCCTGAATTAAAACTCCAATTTTAAGAACTAATCTTACCAATACCTAATTTAAAATAGTCTGATTCTTAAACACGAATTACAGGCCTGAATTTCACAAATTAAGCACTTACAAATCTGAACTCCGTACTTAAAATTAAATAATATTTAAAATCTCAATTGCTTTCTGCGCGGCTACCTGGCTGGCATCTTTCTTATTAAATGCTTTTGCTTCCGCTATGATTTCTCCATCAATTTTTGCTCCAATCGTAAAAAGTCGCCGGCCGTTTTCAATTGTTTCATTGAGCGTGTCGAATTCCAACGTTTTTCCATTTTTATTGGCCCACCCATATAACTTATTCTTGAGATTAATATCCAGGTTCTCAAGATCTTGCATGAATAAATGAGGATGAATAATATGCGTGGAAACCCATTTAACGGTTTCATTATACCCTTTATCAAGATAGACTGCGCCGGCTAGCGCTTCAAGGGTATTGCCAAATATCTGGGAGATCTTTAAAGAGTTATCGAAGCGATTAAAAAAAGTTATTTTTTTAAGACCGATCTTAATGGCAATATCATTTAATTGATTCCTGTTAACCATTTTGCTTCGCATTTCTGTCAGGAAACCTTCGTCCTTATATGGATAACGCATGAATAGATAATTCGCAACGATAGCTCCCAGGATGGCATCACCTAAAAATTCAAGGCGTTCATTATTCTGGTCACTACCTTCTCTAACAGAGCGGTGGCTGAGTGCTACCCGGTACAATTCTATATTTTTTGGAGTAAAGCCAAGAACATTACGGAGTTGCTTCCTGAATTCCCTTTCATTTTTGGATAAAAATATGCTACTTAGTAAAGACACCTTGCAAATTTAGCAGTAATCCAATAAATATTCAGGATTACATGATTATTTATAATTTAGAACAGGGGCCTAACAAGTAGAGGAAGAGGCAGAGTGCTGATAAGAACAATACTAATGCAGCTAAAGAACAAATTTAAAAATAACATAAAAAGCTATCAAGGTGGTAATCCAAAAAACGAATCCCCATAATATGATCGTTCCTTCTACAGCAGAAACTCTTTTTACCAGCTTTTGCTCAAGAGCAATAGCATCTTCCTTATTGTAAAACTCATTTTTTAATTCGCTTCGCCATAGGGCTGTCTCAGTCTTTACTTCAGAAATTCTTTCTGCCACCTTCTTCTCAATTTCAGAATGAACATATTCTATTATTTCAGCACCTTCCTGCTCCCCAAGTCGACGAACAAGAAAATTTTCTATTTCTGCGGTAGAAACATTACTTCCATTTTCCATAATACTATTTTGTTTTCTTCATTACGGTTTATACTTCTTTATTATAATCGAAGCATTATGGCCACCAAAACCAAATGTATTACTTAAGGCAGCATTCACAATTTTATATTGCGGCTTATTAAACGTAAAATTCAATTTTGGATCTAATTCAGGATCATCTGTAAAATGATTAATCGTAGGAGGAATAACATCTTTGGTTACAGCCAAAATACATGCAAGAGCTTCTACTGCTCCAGCCGCTCCGAGACAATGACCAGTCATTGATTTTGTAGAACTAATATTCAGGTCATACGCTTTTTCACCAAAAACATTTAGAATGGCTTTAGTTTCAGCAATATCTCCCAGGGGAGTGGATGTTCCGTGAACATTAATATAATCGATTTCTTCGGGTTTCATACCCGCATCCTCAAGGGTTGCCTTCATCACATTCCGGGCTCCTAAACCCTCAGGGTGTGGTGCTGTAATATGATGTGCATCAGCAGTGGCACCGCCTCCGGCAATTTCACAATAAATTTTTGCACCTCTTTCCAGGGCATGGTCAAGAGATTCCAAAATTAATACGCCTGCTCCTTCTCCCATTACAAATCCATCGCGGTCTTTATCAAAAGGGCGTGAAGCAGTTTTAGGATCATCATTGCGCTCGCTTAAGGCTTTCATGGCATTAAATCCACCTACGCCTGCTTCAGCAATAACGGCCTCACTTCCTCCAGTTATTATAATATCGGCCTTATTAAGACGAATATTATCAAAGGCATCAATAATAGCGTTGGTGCTGCTTGCGCAAGCACTTACCACGGCAAAATTGGGTCCTCTAAAACCGTAACGCATGGAAATTTGCCCTGCGGCAATATCCAATATCATTTTGGGAATAAAAAAGGGATTAAATCTGGGAGTACCATCCCCTTTGGCAAATTCCATGACATCGTCCTGGAATGTTTTAATACCGCCAATACCACTTGCAAAAATAACCCCTACTCTATCCGGATTTACATTTTCTGAGGAGATATTCGCATCTTTTACAGCCTCGTCACTTGCTATTAAAGCAAATTGAGTAAAGCGATCCAGCTTGCGGGCTTCTTTCCTTTCAAGATAATTTGTGGGTTCAAAATCTTTAACCTCACAGGCAAACCTGGTTTTAAACTTAGAACAATCAAATTGTGTGATTGGTACAGCACCGGACACACCATTGATCAAGCCTTCCCAATATTCGGGAACGGATTTGCCCAAGGGCGTTATTGCTCCTAAACCTGTAACTACTACTCTTTTTAATTCCATATAGCTTGCCTGCGATGTTAAATAAGATTTTTACTTAGCATGTTCTTCCAGGTATGCTACTGCCTGACCAACGGTGGTGATAGTTTCAGCCTGTTCGTCGGGGATTGAAATATTGAATTCTTTTTCAAATTCCATAATCAATTCTACGGTGTCCAAACTATCGGCACCTAAGTCGTTAGTAAAAGAAGCTTCAGAAACTACTTCAGCTTCGTCAACTCCTAACTTGTCAACAATGATTTTTTTTACTCTTGTTGCAATGTCTTGCATGATTGTAAGGTTTAGTTAATACGGCTACAAAAATATACTTTTTGCGGTAATAAAAAATAATAACTATTTCAAAATAAAAACAGAACTCAATTTCAGGATAGAAATGAATACCATAAACATTTTCAGCAGAATATATTGCATGTTTTATATGTACAATTGATTCTAATAATATCAACTTTAAACAGATCTCCTTCCTGATATATTACCCATTATACTCTAAAAAAAGAGCGTATTCCGGGGTCATTTTCTTTCAATATGTAAATATATATTTATCTAATAAATATTCCTGGTTAATATTTTTAACAGGATAATGCACGGATAATTAGAAATACCAATAAAAACCACCATGACTATTTCAGTTCCAAAGGATTATTCATGCTCATTAAAAAATAAAATAAGTAGCTTTATTCTATTAATTAAGTGTGATGCCCATTAAACAAATAGACCACAATTCAAAAGAATATGAACTAATGGTTCAATTGCGCTATGATATTTTGCGCAAGCCTTTAGATCTACATTTTGACGAAAAAGAACTGGAGAAAGAGAAAGACGATATATTGATAGGCGCTTTTGATGATGACATACTTTTGGGTTGCTGCCTGCTCAAGCACGTAAATGAGTATGAAGTAAGATTAAGACAAATGGCAGTACAAAATAATTTACAGGGAAAAGGAGTTGGTGCATCAATGATGTTTTTTGCCGAAAACATCAGCCGGGATAAGGGTTACAAAATAATCAGCATGCACGCACGGAAAACAGCTACTGGATTTTATAAAAGATTAGGTTATCTAATTGTCGGAGAAGAATTTAGCGAATTATCCATTCCACACATTAAAATGCAGAAAAAACTGCTCTTTTTGGATTAGCATGTATTATAAAAGATGTCCATTCTCTTCGGATAATCTATATAGGAAGAAAAATGTACGGCTTTCTTTCCCATACATCCTTCAATAAATAATATATAGTGCTATGATTTGCCGATGTGGTCTTTTAAGAAATGTCTTACCTCAAATACATCCTCCTGAAAAGAATCTTTGGGAATTAAAAAGAATGAACGGGGATCAAAATATAAGTGAAAAAAATGTGGGCTTTCTACGAAAGTGGAAAAACTTTTCCAGGGCCAGCTCCGGCTTCCTCTTTCATTTTCTAAAAACATATGCTGTTGTTCAAATCGCACCGTAAATGAATCTTTAAACGTAGATGCACGCCTATAAATGATTGCAGGCAAAGCAAACCAAAAAGCAACCATCATAATAAACCATAAGCCCGAGGCTAATAAAAATGCAACCGGTGAAACATATCCTGTGAAATAAAAGATTGCAGAAGCAATGGCAAAAACATTCACCAAAATGATCATGAATTTAATTTCCCGGCGGCTGATAAAATGAAACCGCAAGGCCTGGATCACTTTCTTTTTATCATAAGTAAATATTGATGAAGTCATAATGCGACAAATGTACGATGTGAATTGAATGCGTTCGGCTTTTTTACATAAATCAATTTGAAAATAAGTTATTTATAAATTAATCTATCCGCGAGAAGAAAGAAATTTAAAGCGAATCTGGGGTACACAGAAATTTCATGAATAATTTACGAATACTTTTTTTTACCTGAAAACGTTCTTTGAATAATTCAAATTCTAAAAGATTGAAAAAAATATTCTTATTCTTTATACTCTTAACAGGTTTTTTTTCTGTTGAAGCGCAACCACTCAGTGCTTCAGATACCCTTGAAAAAATAATTCCCCAAAAAGATAATTTCATAACAGATGAGACAATTCTTAAGGTGGAAAATATTGGAGAAAGTATCAATTCCGTCTATCCTGAATTGAGACCAACAATTTCTGCAGATGGAAATTTATTATTTTTTATCCGGCAAAATCATCCGAACAATACAAAATACGGCGCTGTTCCAAACTCACAGGACATCTGGTTTTCTGAAAGAGATACATCCACAGGTAAATGGAGAAAGGCAGTGCATCTTGGCAGGCCATTAAATTCTTCGGAATATAATGCCGTTTTCTGGATATCGCCGGACAACAATCGTATCCTGATCCGCAATGCATTTATTAACGGAGATTATTTTGGGAACGGAGTAAGTTTTTGTTATCTGACAAAAAGTGGAAATTGGAGCAAACCCGAGATGTTGCGCATTAAGAATTACCATAAATACGACAAGGGAAATCAATATGGAGCTACAATGGCAAACGACGGACAAACCTTACTATTATATATGTCAGAGATTTTTCGCAGTACCAACAGTGATATTTATGTTTGTTTCCTTCAAGAAGATGGCACATGGACAGAACCCAAAAGCCTGGGCAAAAAAATAAATCTGCCGGAATATAATGAGATGACGCCTTACCTGGCTTCTGACGGGGAAACGCTTTATTTTAGCAGTAACCGCCCGGGAGGCATGGGAAATAATGATATCTGGATGAGTAAAAGATTGGATCATTCCTGGCAAAAATGGAGTGATCCCATCAACCTGAAAAGTCCGATTAACACGCCCGGCTGGGACGCGTTCTTCACGCTGGACGCAGGCGGAGAATATGCTTACATGACAACCAATGAGAACACATTCGGCAGTAGCGATATTGTAAAAATAAAATTATTTGAGAAAGAAAAGCCGGACCCTGTGCTGATCGTAAGTGGAAATGTATATGATGATAAAACAAAAAAACCCTTGAGCGCGAATCTTGTTTATAAAACATTACCGGATGGCACACAGGTGGGTAATGCTGTTTCGAATCCTTACGACGGTGCTTTTAAAATTGTGTTGCCCTTCGATAAAAATTACCTGATACATGCAACAGCCAATCATTATTTTGCTGTTTCAGAAAATTTGAATTTGGATTCATTGTTTAAAGCCGGGTACAAAGAAATTCATAAGGACCTTTATCTTGTACCAATAGAAATCGGACAGATCGTACGTCTCAACAATGTATTCTTTGATTTCGACAAATGGGATCTGCGTCCGATATCCTATATTGAATTGGACAGGGTAGTGAAATTCTTAAACGATTACCCTACGGTAGAAATTGAAATGAGTGCTCATACGGACAGTTATGGTACCGATGAATACAACTTTAAATTAAGTGACAATCGTGCACGATCAGTCATGCAATATATTCTTTCCAAAGGCATATCCTCTTCCCGCATTACCTCTCATGGGTATGGTGAATCCAAACCTGTTGCGACCAATGAAACGGATGATGGAAGACAGTTGAACAGGCGGGTGGAGTTTAAGATTTTGAAGAATTGATCGTGGGCTTGATAGTTGAGTTTCATAATTACTGAATGTGTAGATTAAGGGAATAATGCCAATATAAAAATGATTGTTTTTCAATAAAAACACAATAGAAAAAACCTAAAAAAATCAAAAGATATATATCCTTTTCCTTCCCTTAAAAATTACAGTAATTTTGTAGTATTCAAAAGTAATTTGAAACAAAATTATCTATGCATGGAATTAGAAAAACTGGACAGAACAGCTTTTAAACATCAAACTATTAAAGAAGCTTCTTATAATTTAAATTACTGGACGTCTCAAACTTACAAAAAGAGATTACAGGCAGCTAATTACCTGAATAGTGTCGCTTACAATTTTGATATTAATAATCCCCCCAAAATGGATAAAACGTTTTTCAAAATAAGAACCAGAGAAAATGGGCAAAGCTGCGCGTTGAATACTTCGTGTTGAATACTTCGTGCTGAATACTTCGTGCTGAATACTGCGTGTTGAATACTTTGTGTGGAATTGAAACTACTTATCCTGCTATATGAATCTTCCCGGAGTTTTGATAACTATCGTAACTCCGGGAAGATTATTAAAACCATTCAAAGTAAAGTATTTTACATGATTACCAATCCTTCATGATTGTAATCGTGAATTCGATTCATTCTAATACAGGTTTTAGGCATCAGGATGATGGTTCCCGCCACTAAAGCCCGCCAATACAAGACTACGCTTCTTTAATTTAACCACATCCAAGGATTCAATGATCGGATCTCCCGTAAGAATTAAGGATACTTCATTGGTTTTCCACCAATCACTCTTGGCCAATTTATCAAAATGAATAACGCCGATCAGGTAATTAATCTGATCGTTTGAGTGCCATTCTTCCACACTTTCAAAATCATCTTTGCAAACATCTGCCCAATCAGTAAATCCAACATATACTTTTACGTAAAAATCATTGGTTAACTCATTCGGCTTATGATGATACAATTTTTTGTATTCATATTTATAATCGTACCGC
>JBBSUB010000129.1:0-12234 GCA_038235345.1 Chitinophagales bacterium | reverse complement strand
GGTATTGATAGGAGATTTTTGCGTATAGAAGAAGCCGTTAAATTGTGCATTGATACAATCAGTGACACTTGAACTCATCCGGATTGAATCAATGTTTTTTATAAATAATTCCTGGGAAGTGTATGGATTGAAGTTATTGAAAATATTACCTACACCTCCGGGAGTTGCTCCCCACGCATTGTTTGCGAGATTAATATTTACGCCATTTGACCCGGCTGATACATCTAACAAATATTGGGTTGGAGTTATCGTTTGTGTCAAAGCAATAACGCCACCACCACCTCCACCACCGGGACCTTGCAACACATTATTGGCTATATGGTTGGCACCATTTCCTCCCCTGGCTTCGATTTGGAGAGTCCCCGAAACATTTGGAACGAATAAAAATACACTGCCGCCACCACCACCACCTCCTACGCCGTCATCAGCAGTTGCAGCGTTTGGTGCTTCTTTTCCGTTACCCCCATTTGCGCTTATCTTATAATTATTGGAAGTTAATGATCCGGCTGTAAAAATAATAATTCCACCACCATCGCCGGCAGGGTATTCGAATAAATCATTGGCATGACCCATCCCCCCGCCACCTCCGGCAAATACTTTATTCAACCCCGTATTGTTTACTAGGGCGTGACCACCTTTCCCTCCCACCTGTTCCGTAATGGATTTTTGTGTAATCCATTGGTCACCCCCATTTCCCCCATTTCCCCCATTTGCCCCACCACCGCCTCCTGCGTTATGTGCATTTCCTCCCCCGCCACCATTTGAGGGAGCACCGCGTCCATAATTTTTATTCGATGAAAGAGAATAAATACTTTCTCCCTTTTCGCCGCCATTATTAGAGGATGCATTATAATAGTATCCTTGTTGGTTATAAGTTGCTATCCTGTTTTTATTGGAGAACCCTGCTTTAAACCCTTTTTCACTAACGTCCATATCTGCATGCATATTTAGATTTCCTTCCACATTAAAGGCCAGTACTCCACCTTTAGACCCGTCCCAGGGCATGCAAGTTAATGTTGCATTAATTTCTGCCGACATATAATAGGGGACTCTGATCAATTGCACTTTTCCATCAGGAATATTATATTGTCTTTCTATCGTATTTAATAATATAATAGTCTTACCTACTTTTTCTTTAATTATATTAAATTCATAATTCCCCGCACTTCTATAATTTGTAATGGTACCAAAGCTGGCAATATTGGTTGAATCTATTACAGACCCTTTCATTTGAATAATCAAAATCGTATCTCCGGGGTTATAATTTGTAGGATCTTCAACCTGCAGAGAATTTGAACACAAATCCAGGGAAGTAACTGGTGTATAATGGTTGATGATTTTGCTAAGGACTGGTGGAACATAGCAGGAATCTGCTATAAACGTACAATTAGGATTTTGATTATTTATGGAAGCACCACCTCCTAATCTGCCATTCCATCTTGTGTCGCCTTGTTTGTTTAGAAGATTATCGAAAGTATAATAGGCCAATAATCCGGATTGAGCGGATGGATTAGGCAATGGCTTGTCCATGTAAGCTCTTATTTCTTGCTGAGTTCTTGCTACTCTCCAGATTTTTACCTCATTTATATAACCAATAAAGTTTTCGATATTGGCGCTTTGCGCATAATACCCAATCCTTGCTTCCCAATCATTTATAACCATATTACCGGTAACCGGAATTTCACTCATAAGAAAGCCATTTCTGTAATACTTTAATGTTTTGCCGTCATAGACCATCGCGACATGGTAGGTTTTATTAAAATCAATCATACAAACCTTTGGGGTTGTAAAAAAACCTTTTGTGGTGGTCAGTTCGGCATGGCCTGCTCTAAGAAGATAATTTACATCATTATAACTAACGTGTTTAGAAACCAGGTCTCCATCCCATACTGGTTCTCCCGGAATGGGAGTGGGTTTATTATAGATAGCTTCTACAGTTAATTGATCTCCGGAAATATCCAAATCTCCAATACCTACCCAGGATTGCTGATAAGGTGTTTTGAGCCAATTATTACAATTAATTTGCGTGTAAGAAAATTTGCAAAATAATAATGCAAGCAAAACGAGGTATATTTTCACAAGGTGACAAGTTAGGTTTAAGCAGAATAGTTACATGTTACTAAATTAGGGATTTTCTTAACATTCATCCTGAAAATTTATCCCGTTCATGCCTAAACGATATTTATCCCGCGGGTGTTGTGGGTCTAATTATTTATTTTAATAAAAATTGGCTGCAATTGTTCTAAGCTTTAGTTTTACACAATTTAAATATTATGCGTTTGTTGCCAAAAGTGTCAATTGTTATTCCATGCTATAATCATGGAAGATATTTGAAAGAAGCTCTTTCTAATCTAAATAATGAAAGTGGTCTTTATGAGATCATTATTGTAAATGACGGGTCCGATGAAGCGAAAACCCTTCAGGTATTGGATGATTTAAAAGCAAAACATTTTAATATAGTTTTCCAGGAAAACAAGGGGTTATCAGAAGCAAGAAATACAGGAATTTTTCATAGTAAAGGAGACTATATTTTATTCCTGGATGCGGATAATTCAATTGAAGTGGATTTTATAAACAAAGCGGCTGAAATATTTGATGCGGATTCAGAAATTGCTGTAGTATATAGTGATGCTGAATATGTAGGGAATAAAATAGGTAGATGGAATGTAGGCGAATTTAATTTGCAAAGATTAATGATAACGAATTATATTGATGCCTGTGCTATGGTTAGGAAAACAGTATTTGATGAATTGGGAGGTTACGATTCTAATATGATTGGCGGATGGGAAGATTGGGAATTATGGCTTCGGATTGCATTCGCGGGCAAAAAATTTTATTATTTACCAGAAGTAGGTTTCAAGTACCGTACATATCCGGGCTCTATGTCAGGCGTGCTCGGGAAAAGTTTTGAGATCAGGAACAGGTTAAAAACTTATTTGCATGAAAAATATAAAGGTAAAATGGGACAAGAATATATTACAGATTTTGTAATCACCAGGTTTAAAAAGTCTCCTTTAAAGTTTGTTACAAAACTCGTAATGATTTCATGGTTTAATAAAGTATATAAAAATTTATTAAAGGAAAACAAAATAATTAAAGGCATTTAATACGATGGAAAAAGATGTGAAGTATTATAATAAAAATTTTTATAGAGAACAAAAAGACGGATCTTTTCTTTCTGCACAGAAATTATTGCCGATTGTTTTTGACGTTTTTCATCCTTCATCTGTTGTTGATATTGGATGTGGAGTGGGTTATTGGTTAAAAGTGTGTAAAGAAGATTTAGGCGTTGGGGATGTTCAGGGAGTGGAAGGAAACTATATGACAGAGGATTTATTTCAGCTTGATAAAAGGCATCTTCAAACAGCAGATCTGAGATTGCCCTTAAAATTAAACCGAAGGTTTGATTTGGCAATAAGCATGGAAGTGGCAGAACATATTCCCGAGGAAGCTTCGGATATATTTATAAACAATTTAGTGAATGCTTCAGATATAGTTCTATTTTCAGCAGCTATAGTTGCCCAACTAGGAACCAATCATATCAATGAGCAAATGCCGGAATATTGGGCTAAGAAATTTTTAGTCCATAATTATATTCCCATTGATTTTGTACGTCCAAAGATTTGGAATGATGAGGAAATTGAATATTGGTACCGGCAAAATTCAATCGTCTTTTTAAAGAAAGATAGATTAAATGATTTTCCTGAATTGAAATTAGCAGCAGAAGCTACTGATCCGAATTTTTTATTGCGGATTCATCCTGAAAAATATTTCGCCTATGTGAATGAAACCCACCAGCTAAGTTCCATTCCCGGTTTTATCAGAAATAAAGTAGATAAAGTAATAAAATGGATAAAATCCCACAGAAAATGAGAGAAGCGTCCGTTGAAAGATTAAATACGTATTCTTTAAAGTGGAAGAGAATTGATTATATAGTGATGCATTTTTTAATCAGGGATTTAAAATATGCAATTTCAAAATTTGCTTCGGGGAAAATATTAGATGTGGGATGTGGGAATAAACCTTATGAATCCCTGTTCCATACTTCCAGGGAAAACTATATTGGTTGTGATGTAGTGCAAAGCAGTGACGATAAGGTGGATATTCTCTGCCTCGCTACCGATATAAATGCTCCTTCAGATTCTTTCGATACAGTTTTCAGCACCCAGGTTATGGAACATGTTGATAATAGTGACCTTATGATGAGCGAATGTAACCGGGTTTTAAGATCAGATGGTTATCTTGTTTTATCAGTTCCCTTTTCCTGGGAATTGCATGAAGAGCCTTATGATTTCTTTAGATTTACTAAATATGGCTTAATGGAATTATGTAAAAGGAACAATTTTGAAGTCATTGAAATCATTCCTAATGGTGGCAAATGGGCAGCTATTGCTCAATTGAACATGAATATATTCTTCTCTGCTTTGAAGAAAAAGAATATTATTTTAAGGGGAATAAGATTTTTATTGATCAATTTACATATTACTTCTCTTTTAAACTGGATAGCAATAAAGATTGACAACATGGCTTTTGATCCACTGTTCACCCTGAATTATGTATTGATAGCAAAAAAAATTAAAAGCACCACAACCATAGAATCATGAACGCGATTGTAAAAAATCCTCTAAAACATTTTATAAAAATATCGCCGGTTACCCAGTATCCTGCCACTAAGAGCCCAAATTTTTGCTACGTTTTCCGAATAAGAAATGGCCATCCCCCAATCTTTAAAAGGATTTTTTAAGCGGAAAAGATTTTCTATAAAACTAAAAATAAATAAAACAGGAATCTCCAGAGTATACATAAAGAGATGGAAAAGAAACCATCCTTTCCCAAATTGTTTCCTGATACGTAAATGCTGAGAAACCATTAATTGCAGGCCTTTTTTACCTGTCAAATCCATATAGCCCTTTCCTTGTAAATTCATTATTTTATTTACGGTTTCTCCCTGGAGATGGACAGTGAAAAGATCACCATAAACGCACAATTCCCCTTGCTTTCCCAACCTGCTGCACCATTCTATTTCTTCGGAATACAGAAAAAAATCTTCATCCAAAAGACCGGCTTTATCTATTGCAGATTTCTTTACCATCAGGAAGGCACCGCTGATCCAATCCACTTTTTCTTCATCGGTGGCACGCTGAATATTTGTTTTTTTTGTGCCAATGGTAAACGCAATCTTTCTTAAAAAAGCTCCGATATAAGGTAAGGGTAAAAGGTGATTTAGACCACCTTTCATGAAAAAGTTACCGGTAATTTGAGTGCTGTGGTCTTCATTGAGCAATTGAACCGCGGCTGCTACATACTCAGAGGCCTGGAGCCTTCGGAAACATTTTTCAATTGAATCTTCCAGAATGATTGTATCGGGATTGAGTAATAAAACAATATCACCGTCTGCTTCCCGGATACCTTTATTATTTGCCCGGGCAAATCCGGCATTGTAGCCCATATTCATCCACTTTACTGAGGGGTATCGGGAAGTAACCAAATGTCCATCTGGATCTGCCTCATCATTATTCACAATAATCCATTCAAATGAATGGGCAGATTCAAATTGGAAAGCACTTTCCAGGCAGGCAATAATATCCGGTACAGATCGATAATTGACTATTATAACAGATAGCTCGTTCAAAATGTACATTTATAATACATGGCTATTTGGATGATGTTTTCTCCTCGATCCCATATAAATCGCCACAATGATAATCAGTAATACTAAAATAGAAGCTATCACACTGATAGTTCTTCCAATCGTATATGATGCCGGTTCAAATTTAAATTCAATCTTATGATCTCCTGCGGGAATATACATTGTGCGAAGCAGGTAATCTGATTTGAAATAATCTGCTTTCTGCCCATCAATATACGCGTTCCATCCATGGGGATAATAAATCTCACTGAATACTGCTACCTGTGGTCTAGTACTATGGAATGTATAGGTAATCTGATCGTTTAAATTTTCATCCATTTTTATGAAAGCACCTGAATCTGCTACCGGCGCTTCCTTTATCTGGTTCTTAAATTTGTTTTCAACAATAGCAACATGTGCAACATCTGTACTATCCAATGCCAGCATTTCCTGATCCGCGGTCTCCACATATTTGATCGAACTTACAAGCCATGCATTTCCCAATGCACCCGGGTTTAATTGGGCTATCGGCTTACCGGTTTGTGGGTTTTGCGTGATGAAATATTTTGTATTAAGCATGTTGAAGACATGCATATTTCCTTTGCTTAGTTGATAGGTGATCAGATCATTGTATAGGTCCAGTTTGGCCGGATGATATCCACCTACAGAATTATGGTGATACGATGTTGTGGCATCATTGAACACATCAACTGTCTGGTTAAATACGCGGAACTTTCCATGATCCGGATCATTCTTTATTTGCTGGTCTGCTTCTGTAGGAATAAAAACAGATTCAAACTGGCTTTCATCCACATAGTTGTTCTTATTTAAATACCTCGTGGCTATGCCCAGTAAATCAAAAGTGGTTAAAATAATCAAGCCGCCAACGAGAATAATAGAAGAGAGTTTTTTCTTTGTAAATAAGAAAAGCAATAATAACCCAAGAGCTATCAAAATAGTTGTGCGTAGTAAATCGCCACCCATCAGGCCCCGACGGTCATTTTGTAGTGCTGAAACAATTCCGCTACTTACAGTTTGCGCCTGTTGTGCTAATTGAGGCGGTACTTGTTGTCCGGCAGGAACTTGTGATAATATGTTTTGTGAAATATTTTCTTTAAATCCTGCATCCATTTTTCCGGTAAAATCAGCTGTAAAATAAAAAGCCGTCAGAAATAAAATAATAGCCCCGGAAATAATCGCGGTCAATTTTAATTTCTTCAACATTTCTACCTGGTCAAATTCTTCTCTTATTAATTTACTTACTGCCAATACTCCCACCAATGGAAAACATAATTGAGGAATTACAAGGGCCATGGTAGGTGCTCTGAATTTATTGTAGAACGGCAGATAATCGAAAAGGAAAAAGTTCAATCCTTTTAAGTTAGCTCCATATGCTAAAAGTAATCCGATAATACTTGCGATCAATAACCACCATTTATACCACGATTTTAAATAAACCATTCCAAAAATAAACAAGAGACAAACGATGGCTCCCAGGTAAATTGGTCCGGAGGTAGTCGGCTGATCGCCCCAATAAGAATAACTGTTTTCGTATTGAAGCGCCTGTTCTTCCGGCACGCCCAATTGTGAAAATTCCTTTACAAATTTAGAATTGGTGCTATATTCATCTCCTCCATTACTTCCTCCATATAATCCGGGAACTATGAATGTGAAGGTCTCTACGAAACCGAAACTGTATCTGAAAGCATAATCCTTATCCAGACCACCTTTAGTTTTTACATCCTTATCGCCCAGTGTCAGTTCTGATCTGCCACCACGCATACTTTCCTTGGAATATTCATAGGTGGGCATCATGGAAACTGCAGAACATGCCAAACCAATAATGCCGGCAATGCCCGCCAGAACAACTCCTCTTAAAGCAGGTGCTATTTGCTTCTCCCTGTAACTCTTTACAAGGAAAACAATCGTCATTATGGCTGCTATGATTAAGGTATAATATACGATCTGAACGTGATTTTGAAGTATAAGCAGGGCTGAAAAAAGAGTGGTGACCGCAAAGCCGGTCCAGAATTTTCTTTGAAAAAGTAAAATGATTCCGGCCAGTACTGCTGGTGCATAGCCCAATGATATCATTTGAGTATCATGACCTACTGCTATTATAATAGGGTCAAAGGTTGAATACGCATAAGCAATCGCGCCCATGATACCCACCCAGGGATTTGCGCGTACGACAATACATAAAAAATAAAATCCAAGGCAGGCTAAAAAGAAGAAGCTGATTGGTTTGGGTAAGCCCAGGGTAATAATATTATAAACATAATGTACACTTATGATGCTTCCTTCCATGGCTATCTGGAACGCAGGCATTCCGCTAAACATGCTATTTGTCCACAAAGGATAATGGCCATATTTCTCTTTGAATTCAAAAGACTGTTGTGCCATTCCCCGCCAGCCCTGGATATCGTGTTGAGCAACCACCTGGCCGGTAAGGGCAGGTTTGCAATAGACAACAGCCACAATTAAAAAAATAACTACCGCCACAAGGTGCGGCATCAATTTTTTAAAATTAAAGTTCTTCATGAAAAAGGTTTGTTTTTTTATTGCAGCAAAGTAAAAGTTTTTATTCCAATTATAAGAAGATAGTACAGTTGAATGCCTTCGGCGTTGAATGCTTTGCCGTTGAATGCCTTTGGCGTTGAATTGCCCTCGGCAGTTGAAAGCCTTCAGCGATGAAGAATGATTTCATATTCAACACGAAGTATTCAACATGAAATATTCAACGCGTAGCATTCAACGCGAAGTATTCAACGCGCAGCTTTCAACGGCTTTCCTCACGCAGTATTCAACATGAAATATTCAACGTGCAGCATTCAACGCAATGCATTCAACGGTTTTCAATCCAAATCCCTTACCTTAGTTTTTACAAACTTTCACTTATGGCTTTAAGCAGGATCTGGGCGGCTTTTATTGTTATCGCATTTTTAGCAGCAACTTTTCAAAGTATATTTACAAAAGATAATTCAAATATTTATAGCCGGATGGTCATTGGTAGTTCCGGTGATACAAGTTATACCCGCCCGGCGGATACAGCTCTGCTTGCGTCGATTGTGAAAAGCACAGTCGATAATGGAAATGTCTACAAAGATGGCACAAGATATTATGCTAAAACGGCTGATGGAGCCTATATTCAATATAGACAGCAAACGTCTGATGGGGTTATTTCTACTGCCAAAACTGCTGTAGATATATCCATCAACCTGATCGGTATTATGGCTTTGTTCATGGGATTTATGAGCATTGCCGAAAGAGCGGGGGGTATCCGGTTATTGTCAAAAATTATCGGGCCGTTCTTCTCCAAACTTTTTCCTGAACTACCCAAAAATCATCCTGCCATGGGGCATATGGTCATGAACTTTTCTGCCAACCTTCTTGGCCTTGATAACGCTGCCACTCCGTTTGGAATTAAGGCAATGGAAAGTTTGCAGGAAATAAACCCCAGCAAGGACACAGCTTCCAACGCCCAGGTAATGTTTCTCTGTTTACATGCTTCGGGCCTTACATTAATTCCCGTGAGTATTATTGCCATCCGGGCATCCTTACATGCGACGAATCCGACGGACATCTTTATCCCCTGTATGATTGCAACATTTGCCGCTACGATGGCTGCGATGATGATCGTTTCTTTCAAACAAAAGATTAATGTATTTCAGCCAATCATCTTAATCTGGGTACTCAGTATTTCGGCAGTTATTGCCACCCTGGTTATTTATCTGCAGACATTGAGTTTTACCGGGGTTCAAACCTTTTCCGGCGTACTGAGTAATGGCCTTATTTTAGGTCTTTTCTTCTTTATTATATTAGGCGCTTTGTATAAAAAAATTGACATTTTTGATGCTTTTATCGAAGGCGCAAAGGGTGGTTTTGATATCGCTGTAAAAATAATTCCTTACCTGGTAGGAATGCTTGTGGCCATTAGTTTATTACGTACCAGCGGTACATTTGATTTTGTTATTTCCGGTATGAAAAACTTTTTTGTCATGCTGGGAACAGATACACGCTTTGTGGATGGATTGCCAACAGCACTGATTAAGCCTCTTAGCGGAAGTGCAGCCCGGGGGATGATGGTAGACACTATGACCACCTTCGGATCAGATTCTTTTGCGGGGAGATTGTCTTCTATTTTACAAGGGACTTCTGATACAACTTTTTATGTAATCGCCGTTTATTACGGAGCAGTATCCATTAAAAATACACGCTATACTATCGGGGCTATGTTGCTGGCCGATTTGGTGGGAATTGTAACCTCTATTTTGTTGGCTTATTTGTTCTTTGGAAATAGTATCTGATTAAATGAGTGAACAATTAGGAGTTTTTTGCATGATGATTTTAGGTTTTCACAAAACGTATTTCTTTCAAATTTTAAAATGACCCTAAATGACGAACTGGCTTATTATAGGAGAAGTAATCTATGTAATTATTGTTGTTTTGGTATGTATGAAAATAATTGCTGATACCAGGAGTGTGACCAAAACGCTGGCCTATGTGCTGTTTGCCATTTTTGTCCCTATCATTGGAATATTATTCTATTTTTTCTTTGGAAATAATTATTGGAATACGAGGATTTACAGTAAACGAATTTTTGAAAGTGTGGAGCTAACGGATAATCTACAAGACAAAATTTATTTCTATTCTAATAAAACACTTAAAGAAAACAGTGATGCCATAAAAGAAAATAAAGAACTCGCAATGCTCCTGCTAAAAGACATTGGAAGTCCGCTAACAACGCATAATTCAGTTAAAATATTGGTGAATGGGGAAGAGAAATTTCCGGAAGTAATAAAGGTTTTAAGGGAGGCAAAGCACCATATTCACATGGAGTATTATATATATGAAGATGACGAGACAGGCAGAGAAATTGAACGTATTTTGATTGAAAAAGCAGCTGAAGGGGTAGAAGTGAGGTTTATTTATGATGATTTCGGAAGTCGCAGTATCCGGAAAACAATTGCCCGACGGTTAAGAGAAGGGAATGTCAAAGCATTTCCTTTTTTCGAGATCAGTTATATCGCTTTTGCCAACAGGATCAATTATCGCAATCACCGCAAAATTATAGTGGTAGATGGAAGGACTGCCTTTGTAGGTGGTATTAATATCAGTGACCGCTATATCAATACAGAAAAACAACAAAAGCTTTTTTGGCGTGATACACATTTGCGCATCGATGGGCCCGGCGTACAATATCTTCAATATCTTTTTGTAGGAGATTGGAATTTTTGTGCAAATAAAAAACTGCAACCCACAGCCGAATTGTTTCCTCCAATTAGTGCCTACTCAAAAGTGGATAATAAAATCGTTCAGATCGCTGCCGGCGGACCGGATTCAGAATCGCCCACGATATTGTATTCTACGTTGCAGGCCATCAATCTTGCTACAAAAGAAATCCTGATTACCACACCTTATTTTATTCCGGGCGACAGCCTGATGGATGCACTTTCCATGGCAGCCATGAGCGGGATAAAAGTGAAGCTTCTTGTACCGGGAATATCGGATTCAAAAATTGTAAATGCGGCATCCCGCGCGTATTATGGAGATTTATTAAGAGTTGGCGTGGAGATTTATTTGTACAATAAAGGATTTGTACATGCCAAGACACTTGTTGCTGATAGCAAGATAGCTATAGTTGGAACAGCCAACATGGACATCCGGAGTTTTGATCTGAATTTTGAAGTCAATGCGCTCGTTTATGATACGGAAATAGCCTCTCAATTGAGCGATATATTCTACAAGGATCTCCAGGATTCTGAGCAAATTGATCCCGTTGCCTGGAAAGCCCGCAAATGGTATAAATCTTTATGGGAAAAATGCGTCCGGTTGTTGTCGCCGATGATGTAGGGTATGGGGGGATCGGTGATGGAGTGATCGGTGATGGAGTGATCGGTGATGGGGAGATCAGTGATGGGGAGATCGGTGATGGAGTGATCGGTGATGGAGAGATCTGTGATTTAGTGATCTGTGATCGGTGATCGGAATAATGTAATTTAAAATGGGATTTTTGATATGAAACCGGGAGAGTTCAATGAATTATTTAGAAATCGGACAGAAGGTTTAGACTGGAAATTATTCGGGTTACATCAACTTTACAATTCAGTGATGCAATGAGTATAATCAGAAAGCAATTGATTCGTTCAGCCACATCGGTTGCTGCAAATTATAGAGCACTTTGCCGATCAAGATCTGAACGGGAAATATTTTCAAGCTGTGCATAGTTGTAGAAGCAGCAGATGAAACACTTTTCTGGATTGAAATGTTAATAGAAGGTAATTTCATTGCAGCAAGTGAGATGTAGAAATGATAGAACGAGTCAGAAGAAATCCTAAAGGTTACGTCTGCTTTTAAAAAGAAACTTTAGCAAAATTCCTAAATCACCCCATCACAGATCACCTCATCACCCCATCACCAAATCCCTAAATCACCCCATCACAGATTACCTCATCACCCCATCACAGATCACCTCATCACCCCATCACCAAATCCCTAAATCACCCCATCCCTCCTTCACTCACCTTCCAACAATACCACTCCTGCCTTGGTAAATGAAACGGTCCTTTAAATAAATTTCCTTTGGCAGTTTGTGCTACTGTGCC
>JBBSUB010000128.1:0-12244 GCA_038235345.1 Chitinophagales bacterium | reverse complement strand
TAAATATAAAGTCATAAAATTAAAAAACCCACTCTTTTTAAGAGCGGGTTTTATAATTTATACTTTAAAAGCAGGGACTAATCTTCTACTTTCATTTTACCTTTATGCTTAGCCATTACTTCGTCTGCTATACTATTCGGAGCTGCAGCATAGTGACTAAACTCCATTGTTGAAGTAGCACGTCCGCTACTTAATGAACGAAGCTGGGTTACATATCCAAACATTTCACTTAACGGAACTTTTGCTTTAATAACCTGAACACCATGACGGCTGTCCATTCCTTCAAGCATACCACGACGACGGTTTAAATCTCCCGTTACGTCACCCATATACTGATCAGGAGTCAATACCTCTATTTTCATAATTGGTTCAAGTAAAACCGGCTTAGCTTTTCTACCTGCCTCACGGTACCCTTGTTTGGCACAAAGCTCAAATGACATAGCATCTGAATCGACCTGGTGGAATGAACCATCATATACTCTTACTTTCATGCTCTCCATCGGATATCCTGCAAGTACACCTGTAGTCATGGCGGTTTCAAATCCTTTTTGAATAGCAGGAACAAATTCCTTTGGAATAGATCCACCAAACAAACCATTAACAAACTGGAAGTTACCTTTATCTTCTTTCAGGAATTCTTCGTCCGCAGGCCCGATCTCGAATTGGATATCGGCAAATTTACCACGACCACCTGTTTGCTTTTTCAACACCTCCCGATGCTCAATAGTATTCTGAAATGCTTCTTTATAAGCTACCTGAGGTGCACCCTGGTTGATTTCTACTTTAAATTCACGCTTCAAACGATCGATAATAATTTCAAGGTGTAATTCACCCATTCCACTCAGGATAGTTTGACCTGTTTCCTGGTCTGTCTTTACTCTTAAGGTAGGATCTTCCTCAACCAATTTGGAGATAGCCATACCCATTTTATCCACATCAGCCTGTGTTTTAGGCTCCACCGCCACAGCGATAACCGGTTCCGGAAATGTCATTGCTTCCAATACAATCGGGTTGTCCTCATCACAAAGAGTATCACCTGTTTTAATATCTTTAAAACCAACAGCTGCACCAATATCACCTGCGGTAATAAAATCGACAGGATTTTGTTTGTTGGCGTGCATCTGCATGATACGCGAAATTCTTTCCTTCTTACCTGTACGTGTATTCAATACATATGAACCTGAATCTAAACGGCCACTATAAGCCCGGAAGAAAGCAAGACGGCCTACAAAAGGATCTGTCATGATTTTAAATGCCAATGCACTAAAGGGTTCTTTCACATCACAATGACGAAGCACTTCTTCACCAGTATCAGGATTAATTCCCGTCACTGCCTCAATATCCATAGGACCAGGTAAATAACGTACTATAGCATCTAAAGCTGCCTGAACTCCTTTATTTTTAAAAGAAGATCCGCACATCATTGGAATGATCGAAATATCAATTGTGGCTTTACGGATGGCCTCATGCATTTCATCTTCAGTAATGGTGTCAGGATCATCAAAAAATTTCTCTAATAATTTTTCATCATAATCAGCTACTGCCTCTACCAGATGCTGTCTCCATTCTTTTACATCCTCAACCATATCTTCCGGAATAGGCACTTCCTGAAAGGTCATTCCTTGTGTAGCATCATCCCAAACTTTTGCTTTCAAGGTAATAAGATCAACCACACCTTTGAACGATTCTTCAGCACCAATTGGTAATTGAAGTGGAACAGCTTTCGCGCCTAACATTTCTTTCACCTGCTTTACCACGTTTAAGAAGTCAGCACCTGAACGATCCATTTTATTTACGAAGCCAATACGGGGTACTTTATATTTATTAGCTTGGCGCCAAACTGTTTCGCTCTGCGGTTCTACACCACTTACAGCACAAAACAATGATAATAAACCATCCAGAACACGAAGAGAACGTTCTACTTCTACAGTAAAATCCACGTGACCGGGGGTATCAATGATATTGAATTTATATTGATGAGTATCAGGTGTCTTCTGGCCCTGAACCATTGGAAAATTCCAAAAGCAGGTAGTTGCAGCCGAAGTAATTGTAATACCTCTTTCCTGCTCCTGTGCCATCCAGTCCATTGTAGCAGCACCATCATGTACTTCCCCTATTTTATGATTAACACCTGTATAATACAGAATGCGCTCTGTAGTAGTAGTTTTGCCCGCATCAATATGTGCAGCAATACCAAAGTTTCTTTGAAATCTTAAGTCGGCCATTTGCCTTGTTTTTATTTTTTATTAATAGTGATTCTTTATGTTGATTTATTTTTTATTGAAAACTCATTTAAATCAAAGAAAATTTTCAAACTGATTTTATTACTTTAAATAATAAAATTTAGGGCGCAAATGTACGATTATTTTATAAAAAATCGGATAATAAATGAAACAATTTAAACCAGTCCGGAAAGGTTTAACAATTGCTTTTTGTGTTCCCCATAAATCGGATAAAAAAATGGGATAATCACAGAATATGTGCTTCCTTAAGAAGGTTTGAGGAATTGTTTAAGGCCTTAAAAAATTGATCTTTGGAAAATCAAAAAAAAGAGATCCTTTTTTAAGAGATAGGAAATCCTAAACCAAAATTCATTTTTAAAATTTTCACTAAAGTACATAAAAAAAAAGCCCTTTGGGTATTAACCAAAGGCCTCTCAAAAAAATAAAATAAAAAATTATTATTAGATTCTAAAATGCGCAAATGCTTTGTTTGCATCAGCCATTCTATGCGTATCTTCTTTCTTTTTAAATGCTGCACCTTCTCCTTTGCTTGCCGCTACGATTTCGTTGGCTAATTTCTCTGCCATGCTACGTCCGTTTCTATCTCTGCTAAATCTGATAAGCCATTTAATGCTTAAAGATACTTTTCTATCTGCACGTACTTCTGAAGGAATCTGGAATGTAGCACCACCAATACGACGGCTTTTTGTTTCTACACCAGGTGTAACATTGGTAAGGGCTTTCTTCCACACCTCATAACCTTCTTCACCGGTTATTTTGGTCACTTTTTCCAAAGCATCATAAAAGATATTATATGCACCGGATTTTTTTCCTTCCCACATCAGGTTGTTTACAAAACGGGTTACCAATTTGTCCTGGAATTTTGGATCCGGAGCTAAGGGAAGTTTTTTTGCTTGTGCTTTACGCATTGTTTTATATTATTTTCTCACCGCCAAATAAAAGGCTCAATGAAGGTTATTTATTTTTGAAAAATAAAGATTCAATTCCGGTATGAAAAAGCTAACCGGATTTGTAAATCTATTTTTTAGCTTTCTCTTTTTTAGTTCCGTATTTAGAACGGCTCTGCTTACGGTCTTTTACACCGGCAGTATCCAAACTTCCACGTACGATATGATAACGTACACCCGGAAGATCTTTTACTCTTCCACCACGAAGCAATACGATAGAGTGCTCCTGAAGGTTATGGCCTTCACCCGGAATATAGGCGATCACCTCAATTTTATTGGTCAACCTTACTTTCGCTACTTTACGCAAAGCGGAGTTTGGTTTCTTTGGTGTGGTTGTATATACTCTTGTACAAACACCACGACGCTGAGGACAACTATCAAGTGCTCTTGATTTACTCTTCGCTCTTATAATTGTTCTTCCTTTTCTTACTAATTGTTGAATTGTAGGCATTCTTTTTACCTGATTTTTTTTGGACGGCAAAGGTAAGAGGTGATTTGTAGAAAACCAAAATTATTTATGAAATGATCAAAATAAAAAATCACTCCCAATTTTTCAGCTTTAAAACCAAATCAAAAACTAAGCCCCATACCGTTTTTGAAATTAAATTATTGTCATCCAGTTAAACCTGTCCTTGGCTGAACCATCTTTTATAGCATCCATATTATTCTTTATTGCCGGCGCTACTTTCCAGTTTTCTACATCAAAATTCATTACATAATCTTTATAGCGGAGTTCTTTGATCATGGAAATTGTGACTGCCGTACCGGTTCCAAACACTTCTTTAAGTTCCCCGGTTTTATGTGCTTCAACAATCTCATCGATGCTCAATTTTCTTTCTTCTACTTCCAGGCCCATTTCCTCCAATAACCTTATTGTACTATCCCTTGTAACTCCCGCCAATATGGTACCTGAGTCCAATGCAGGTGTAATAGCTTTGGTGCCTATAATAAAGAACACATTCATCGTTCCGCATTCCTGCACATATTTATGTTCAAAAGCATCCATCCATAAAATCTGGTCATATCCCCTTCTTTTAGCCTCTTCTGTAGGTAACAGTGCGGCTCCGTAATTTCCCGCAGCTTTCGCAAAACCTACTCCTCCTTCTACTGCTCTTACATATTTCTCTTCCACATAAATCCTCATTGGAGCACTATAGTAAGGACCGGTCGGGCTTAAAATAATCATGAATTTATAGGTGGCAGATGGTTTTACTCCGATCAATTCATCTGTAGCAAACATAAACGGCCTTATATATAAGGCGTAATCCCTTTTTGCAGGGATCCAGTTCTTATCCATTTCTATTAACTTTTTCATCCCACCCATAAAAATCTCTTCCGGCACTGCCGGCATTTCCATCCTTTTCGCAGAAATATTAAATCGTTTATAATTATCTTCCGGTCTGAATATTTGAGCTTTTCCATCAAGGGTCTTGTAGGCTTTTACTCCTTCAAAAATAGCCTGGCCATAATGTATAGCTGCCATTGACGGATCAAAAGAAATAGCCTGATATGGCTTAATTTCCACATTTCCCCATTCTCCATTAGCATAATCTGCTATAAGCATATGATCTGTAAAATATCTTCCAAAAGGAATATTATTCAAATCCAGAGAATCTATTTTACTTTGAGTTGCTTTCGTAATAATTATATCCTGCGTTTCAATCATATCGTTAAATTTGCTGCAAAGGAACGAAAAAATAAACGGATAATTTTACCAATGACAATCGATAATATTCATTTATCAAACTTTTTATGCCACAAGTTGTTTAAAAATAGTTTGATTGAACATGCTGAAGCTGAAAAAATTCCTGAAATCCCGAAAAAAACAAAAATTCAACACCTTGGATTAAATAATCAGCACATACTTTTCGTTGTAGATAATGCTGATCATAAATATTTAGGGGATGCTGAAATGGACATGCTTACCAATTTACTCACTGCCTGCAAGTTATCAGTTGCAGACATCGCTCTGGTAAACTTTGCCCACTACCCCGGTATTACCTATGAAAGTTTAATTTCTGAATTGAAAAGTCAAAAAATCTTAACATTTGGTATTACTATGAAGGATTTAAATCTGCCCTTCAACGTACCCGACTTCCAAATTCAAAAATTTCAAAACCAAACCTATTTATTCAATCCTTCCATGGAAAAAATTTTAAATGATGTACATTTAAAAAAGAACCTTTGGATTTGCCTAAAAAATCTTTTTTCTATCTGATATGAAATCGTTCATTTTTGCCACAAATAATGCTCATAAAGTTGAGGAGGTAAATAGCATTCTCAACAATGAATTAATCATCCGTTCTTTAAAGGAAAAGGGTATTGATTTCGATATTCCTGAACCATTTGAAAAAATCAAAGAAAATGCCTGTGAGAAAGCACGCGTTATCTATTCATATACAGGTAAAAATTGTTTTTCAGAAGATACTGGTCTGGAAGTAGAAGCATTGAATGGTGAACCAGGTGTAAAGAGCGCACGGTATGCCGGTGAAGGCAAATCTTCAGACGATAATATAGAAAAACTGTTAACCAATTTAAAAAAAACATCAAACAGGAGCGCTCAATTTAAAACGATTGTATGTTTGATTATTAATGGAGAAGAGTTTACATTTGAAGGTATCTGCAAAGGAACAATTATTGAAGAACGTAGAGGAGAGTCCGGGTTCGGTTATGATCCGGTTTTTGTACCTGAGGGAAGTAATTACACTTTTGCAGAAATGAGCATGACCGAAAAAAATAAGTACAGCCACAGAAAAAAAGCGATTGATGTTCTGGCTGATTTCTTAAAATCCATGAAATAATTGTTTGAAAAACACATTGAAAAACCAAAATATAAAATTTGAATTTGCAAAGCAACCATATCCCCTCTGAAACCGACTTAATACAAGGATGCATTAATGGCGACAGGCAAATGCAGCAATTTCTTTATCAGAATTTTTCTTCGAAAATGTATGGAGTTTGCCTCAGATACGCAGGAAATGAAAATGACGCAAATGATATTTTACAAGAAGGTTTTATTAAGGTATTCAAAAACCTTGAAAAATTCCGAAGTGAAGGCTCATTTGAAGGATGGGTAAGGCGCATTTTTGTTAATACTGCTATAGAACATTACAGAAAAAAAGTAAAGCTCTATAACGTGACAGAGGTGCAGGAAAATACGGTAGAAGATACCAGCCTTGATGCCCTGGATAACCTGGCTACTAAAGATATTCTCAAGGTTGTTAATGAGTTATCGCCTGGCTACAAAGCGGTTTTTAATATGCATGTTATTGAAGGGTATTCACATAAGGAAATAGCAGACATATTAGGTATTACGGAAGGAACCAGCAAGTCGCAATTAGCCAGGGCGAAAGGAGTCTTAAAAAAATTATTAGAAGGCTATTTGAAAACAAATAAAAATATCTCATCATAGCATTATGCAAAACTTTAAAAACAAGCTTTATAATTATGAAACACCTCCGCCTGAAGATATGTGGAGTAAAATATCCGGAGAACTTGATGAACAAAAAGTAGTTCAATTAAAAGGATGGAGAGGCAGATCTAAATTCATATATTATGGAGCTACTGCAGCCGCAGCGCTCATCATTATATTTGTGAGCAGCATATTTCTGAATAAAAATTCAAAAGAATTCAGCCCGCAAGAGAATTCTAAAAATGGTAGTTATTTTTCTTCTGCTACCGTTGATTCTATTAATCAGAACTATCAATTGCTGGAAAAAATAATCAATACGCCAGAGGACAAAAAATTAATCGCATCCAACAATGTTGCTGCTGATGGTTTTGTAAAAAAATATATTACAATTGCCGGTCCGCAAGGGCAGCCGGTGAAAATTTCCGCTAAAGTTGCTACACTTATTCTTTCAGCCGATAAAGAATATCCGCCAAAACCGGTATGGAATGAAAAAATAGATAAATGGCAGCAAATTATGTTGTCTAATACCTTTTCTCCCACCTCTACAGGAATTATGGATATGATCCAAATGGCCGGCAATAATATGGAATAAATATGCCCAGAGTTAAATTAGAATTACCTTCAAACTCCCTGGGAACTTTTCTGATTCCAGTCAGAATTACAGATATTAATTATGGGAATCATGTGGGTAATAACGCTATTGTTGAAATCATTCACGAAGCACGGGTTCAATTCTTACGATCTCATAATTTTACAGAATTAAATGCAGGCGGGGTAGCCTTGATCATGAATGAATTGGTGGTAGAATATAAAAATGAATCCTTTTATAATGACCAGCTCAATGTGGTAGTATTATGCGGAGAAATTACCAGAGTCAGTTTTGAAATATTTTACGAAATTTCTGTGATGAGAGATCAGATCAATATCATCATAGCACACGCAAAAACCGGAATGGTCGGCTACAATTATGAGGAGAAAAAAGTAGCTGCTATAACAAATGAGTTGAGAGTAGCTTTGAGCCATGAGCCTTGTGCCCGAACCAAAAACTAAAAACTGTAAACTAGGTGTTCCAAATTCTCCAACTTTCTTCCGCTTGTATTACCAGCATATCTGCGCCATTTTGAATTGTGGCTCCTTTTTCTTCGCCCTTTGATAGAAATAATGTTTTAGATGGATTATAAATCAAATCATACAGGTAATTCAACTTGTTTATAAATTGATATGGTACATCCGGCGCTTCATCTACCTTCGGAAACATTCCTAAAGGAGTGGTATTAATAATGATATTGTATTCAGAGATCAAATCAACATTTAAATTTTCGTAGTTTATATAATCCGTTCCGGAATGCATTTTCCTGGAAACGGTTAGAAAAGGGATATGCAATTTGTTTAAAACAAATTTTACTGCCCCCGCCGCTCCCCCATCTCCTAATACCAATGCTTTTTTGTGCTCTGGTTTTAAAGCCGGCGCAAAGGATTTTTCAAAACCAATCACATCTGTATTATGCCCGGTCCATTTACCATTATTTATTTCAATACAGTTGCATGCATTGATCTTCCTGCAATCATCCGTCATGTTATCCAGGAAAGGAATAATGGCTGTTTTATACGGAATCGTGACATTGAGACCGCTTAATCCGCTCATTTTTTTTAGAACCGGAATTTCTCTTTGCAGATCACTTAGCTCAAAATTTTGATACTCACAATCCATCAAATCATTCGTAGAAAAAAGATCAGAAAAGAAATTTCTTGAAAATGAATGACCCAATGTTTTTCCAATCAATCCGTACGTTTTCATTCTTTGCATTTATCTTAAAATAAAAAAACTGAAAACTAAACTATAAATTTAATTTTCAGTTTTATATAAGTCATTCTTACATTTTACACCATTTAGGCAAGTTTTTTATCAAGATACAACTCAAATGTATCGCCTCGTAAACCTATACGCATTGTTTCTAAAGGAATAACCTCTGAAGGAGCAATATTACCAAGATTCGCATTACAGCCAACAAGTTCTAAGAAGTAAAGTTGTTGTGCTTTTTGGGGAGCTTCCCAAAGAATTTTTTCTCCCGGGATTTGAGTTAATATTTCCTGTACTAAACCTTCTCTTACTTCACCTGTACCACGATAGATACCGACATTCCCTGCTTCCCTTGCTTCCGCTATAACATAAGTGGATCCTGCTTCCAGTTCAGCCCGCATTTGTTGAATCCATTTATAAGGAGGACTGATATGTGTCGCATCTTTGCTACCAACTTCACTTAAAACAGTTCCATAAGCGGTTAACTTTTCAATATAACCACATTTTTCTGTGTGAGGTATTGTAATAGACCCATCACTTACTTCCATATGGGTTATATTATAATCTTTACAGAGGGATATATAATCGTTAAATTGATTCCTGATCAGAAATGCCTCGAACAATGTTCCGCCAAAATAAACCGGAATATCATGGGATTGATACATTTCTATTTTCTGCCTCAAATTAGGAGTTACATAAGCGGTTCCAAATCCAAGCTTAATAATATCTATGTAGGGAGATCCTGCACTAATCATATTTTTGGCTTCTTCAAGGCTTAGGCCTTTATCCATTATCATGGTTAAACCATGATTGCGCGGTTTAGAAATCCTTTCAGGGATTTGAGAAAGATTAAAATTCATCTAATTATTTTTAAAACGCTGCAAAGATAGTTTTGTGGAGTTTAAAATCAGCATAAAAATAAAGAATAACCCCATTTCATGATCAGAATCATTATTCAGGAAGTCATTACTTATTTCTTCTTTTTTTTGGAAACCGGCTTATTCGCACTAATGAGCTCTGCAATTGCAGGGCGCTGCAACAAAGACGGATCTAACTCTATAAATTGTTTTACCATTGCCGGAGCATCTTTTATCCCATTGTTCAATTGAATTAATCCTTCTTTGGATTTACCTAAAGAAAATAAAATAGCTGCTTTATAGAAAGTAAATAGCGGTTTATTATTGGTATTATCCGAAGCATTGTGTGCCTGTTCCAGGGCTTCTTCATAATAACCGGCCTCAAATAAACATTTTATCAATTCCTTCCAGCCTTTTGAATTTTTGGGGCGGGCTTTAATAAATTGTGTGAAATGGATCACCGCTTCTTTTATATGATTTAATTCCAGAAAGCATTCTGCCAACGCTAACTGGTAATCCGGTTGATTCCGATTAATGGATATGGCGTTATTCAAATTTTTGATAGCACTTTCCCAATATCCTTCCTGCATATATGTGCCGGCAATTTTATAATACAAATGACTGTCATCCACATTTAAATGGGAAGCCTTTCTGTAATGAAAGCGGGCCTGAGCCGGATTTTTTAATTTTTCATAACAGTGGCCGATAGCTTCATAAATAACGGCTTCTGGCATGGTAAGTTCCAACACCTTTTGTAATACCTCTATTGCTTCACGATACTGTCTTAACCGTAAATAAGCATCTCCCAAATTACGATAAGCATAATCAAATTTCTCATCTATTGCAATGGCAAAGAGATAGGAATCAATAGCTTTCTCATACAATTTTAGTCCCTGATAAGCTGCCCCCAAATTAAACCAGGCAAGTTGCGTGTAGGGATGTTCATCAATGATCTCCTGGTGAAGTTGAATACTTTCTTCATCTCTGCCCGTAAAGTCTGTCCAGAAACAAATTTTATACAGGGCCTCTTCATTCGTTGGGTCTTGCTGAAGAATTATCCGGAGACAGTCAAAAACCTTATTAAAATCCTCATAATCATCGTATACATCAGAAAGCTCAAAAAGCAGTTCAATTTTTTCAGGTCCTACAAATGTTTCGATAGCTTCCTCCAGAATACTGGCAGCCTTTTCCTGGTTATCAAGAGCCAGGTAGACGTCTGTTTTTAAGATATACAAATTAATATCCTGGCTATCCAGTAATTCCGCTTTTGTCAGAACATCAAGTGCCTGAATATAATCCTGCATAGCAATAAGGATATCCGCCTTTTTCAGAAGAAGTGGTGCGGAATAAGCATATTGATTTATGGCAAAATTTACGGCTTCCAATGCCATAGGAAGATTATCACTTTCATCGAAGTGATCAATAATTCGCTCAAATGACTCTTCCTCAATAAATTTAAATTTCTTTCCGTTTTTGAAATTATCATATTGTCTCAATAATTCTTTCATTTCTTCTCTTTCCTGTCTATATGGGTTTTCTTTCATAAGGCTTTATCTTATGTACAAAGTACGGGATTTTTTCAGGATTAAACCTTGGCATTAAATTATAGTCAAAATAATTATTAAGAAATGCTTTCTTTTTCCACAAATAATTCTTAATTTTGTTAAGAATTAACTAATTTTGCAAAAATGAATAAATATACCAGGATATTACCGGTGATCTTACTTTTTTGCGGAGTGTGCCTTTTAGCCTCTGCAGACAAGGGGCGCTTTGTAATAAAGAAAAAAATCACACTTAATGTTAACCCCACAGATAATTTGAGGAATGCCATTGCTTTTAACTTAAGATCAGGCATAATTTATAAAGGAAGCGATATTATAAAACAGAATGTTGTCGGCAATTCTATTATCAGTGATGTAGTGATCTCTTATAAAAAAGGGAATACAATTTATCTATTGCCGTATAAGCAAAGAATAGTTATCCCTCAATATACAAGGGAAGAAGGTTCTAAATTAATTATCCGGTTAAAAAAATAAGTAAAGAATTTCTAAAACCTGCTTTGGCAGGTTTTTTTATGCCCGGTTTTTTTTTCGAAAAAAATATTATCAACTGGAAATTTTGGGCTTTATTAGGTACTCTTTCTTACCTGATAAAAATTACTACTGAGTTCGTCGAAAAATAGAAAAGGCGGATGTTTGTAATAAGACAGGATGTTTAACCTTGGTAAGTTATGAAATAGAGCCTTTAACTCACTTTATGGACGATCTCCAAATCGTAATTGTGATTAATGAAAAAAGTGATACTGATGTTGTGTCATGCGGCTTTTAATCCTTAGGTAATTTATTTTATAAAAAATTTGTGAATAAAAAATGACAATGAAAATATGCCCATAATAATAAAGTATATCCAATATTTTTTTATGGGTTGCCATCCATCACCGGTCGAGATCTTCGTCATAACTCCAATAAGTAAAAGCCCAATAGATGACAACAACTTAATCCATGATTCCATATTTATTTCCTTCAAGTGAAATTTTTTGATGATTGCAATTTAAGCATATACACTATCCCACATAAAACATAATTCTGAATTTCATTCTATTAAACTATCAAGATACTTCCGATTGTATTCTTTATAGTTTTCCTGTTACATCAAAAGCCTGACAGTTTTCGTCTTTTCAGAATATAATGCAGGGAAAGTCCTGCCAATATATGAGAGTGTCTTTGACTTAACATTTGACTGAATTATTGAACTTTTACGTTCTCCTTTATAGATAAATTCACAGCAATAGCCAGGATTATTCCCACTGCCTCCTTGCTAGAACCTAAAAATTCTATTATAGTAGCGCTCACCATTATCCCATTGTGTTTTAAGTCTTTCCACGCTTGAAAATTCTGTATGCTAAAATAAACGAAGATTAATGCTACGAAAATTGGGATTATATACTTAGCCTTTAATAAATTTCTCAAATTAATATTATTGTG
>JBBSUB010000127.1:0-12265 GCA_038235345.1 Chitinophagales bacterium | reverse complement strand
GTTACAATTAGTTGCGGCAGTTCTCAGCCAGGGTGCCAGCAGCCGTATGTATAAAAAAATGGTGGATGATAAGAAAAATGCTTTGACCGTACAAAGTTTTAATTATGCCCTGGAAGATTATGGAGCCTATATCACTTTTGCTTTACCAAGTGGGGATACGCCTTTAGATAGTCTATTAAAAGATATTGATGAAGAAATAGCGAAAGTTCAGACAAACCTGATCTCTGAAGAAGAGTTTACCAAACTTCGTAACCAGGCTGAAGACAGCTACGTAACTGCCAATGACAAAATGCTGGGTGTTGCAGAAAACCTGGCAAAAGGATACACCTTTTTTAAAAATACAAATCATATAAACACAGAACTGGAGCAGATAAAAGCTGTTACCCGCGAAGATATCCGGAACGTGGCAAAAAAATATTTGAATCCAAATCAACGAGTGGTTCTTTATTATTTACCTAAAAAATAAACCAGGAAATTTCTTCTATAGTTCTTAAAATTAAATGAAAATGAAAAATATATTTAGCCTTGCTTTGCTCCTGTTTAGTTTCCAATTAAGCATGGCCCAAACAACTATTGACCGTACCAAACAACCAAAACCGGGACCGCCACCAGTCATCAGTATAAAAGATCCCGCAATTTTTAAATTAAAAAACGGTGTCACTGTTCTGGTAGTAGAAAACCATAAATTACCCAAGGTGGACGCTTCCCTGATGATTGATAAAGGGCCCTCTTATGAAGGACAAAAAGCAGGCGTAAGCAGCATCATGGGTTCCATGTTAAACGAGGGAACCAAAACAATGTCGAAGGAAATCTATGACCAGAAAATAGATTTGATGGGAGCCAGCGTAAGTTTGAGTTCCAGAGGCGGTGGAGTATCAGCCCTGACGCGTTATTTCGAACCCTCTTTTAAACTTTTTGCTGATGGGTTGAAAAATCCTGCATTATTAGAATCTTCTTTTGAAAAATTAAAAACCCAGACGCTTGCAGGCCTCAAGGCACAAGAAAAAAGTGCTGAAGCTATTGCCAGCCGGATGGTGAGAGCTTTAAATTTTGGCAAAAATACTGCCATGGGAGAATTTGAAACACAGGAAAGTGTTGAATCTTTAACTCTTGGTGATATAAAAGAGGCATATAATAACTTTATAACACCCTCAAGAGCATACCTCATCTTTTCGGGAGACATTACCCTGGCAGAAGCAAAGAAAATTGCTAATGAATACCTTGGTGATTGGAAAGGAAAGACATTAACTTTCCCAACGATTGCTCCTGAAAAAAGCATTGCAAAAACTGAAGTGGATATAATCGATCTCCCAAGCGCTGTACAGGCTCAGTTGTTTGTAACAAATCTGATCACGAATCCCATGACCAATCCTGATTATTTTGCTTTAACCTTGACCAACCAGATTTTGGGAGGTGGTTCAGAAGGTAAACTATTTCAAAATCTCCGGGAAAAACGCGGCTTTACTTATGGAAGTTATTCCTCCATCGGATCAGGCAGGTTTCAATCGCTGGTATCCAGCAGCGCCCAGGTACGTACTGAAAAAGTAGATAGTGCCGTAGCGGAAATTATGGATGAACTTAAAAATATGCAGAATGGCAATTTTACGCAGAAAGATCTGGACCTGGTGAAAGCGAAATATAACGGATCCTTTGCTTTGAATATGGAGAATCCTGAGCTTGCAGCCTCGTATGCATTAAACATTCTGACCAATAATTTACCGAAAGATTTTTACAGAACGTTTTTACAGAAAATAAATGCGGTAACCCTGGCAGATATTAAACGGGTTTCTCAAAAATATCTCAGCACAGATAAAGCCCGCATTATCATAGTAGGAAATGCAGAGCAGATCACGCCTGGCTTAAAAAAGCTTGGCTACAATATCAAAAACTTTGATGCCTACGGCAATCCGGTAAAAGCAAGTGCTCCTGTAGCAACAGACGCCAGTATGACAGCAGAAAAAGTGATTGACAAATATCTGAAAGCAGTTGGCGGCAAGGATGCGCTGCAAAAAATAAATACCTATAGCGCGACAGTTTCAATGGATATGGGGGGACAAAAACTTAGTGGTTCCATGAAAAAAATGGCTCCATATTCCACCTCCATGGAATTGACTATGAATGGTATGTCCGCTTTCAAAATGATGTTTGATGGCACTTCGGGTTACCAGGCACAAATGGGCCAAAAATCTCCCTTTGGTGAAGAAGAAATTAAAATCCAGAAAGATGAAAAAGGTATTTTTCCTCAATTGCATTACGGAGAAGCTTCTTATAAAGTAAGTTTAGAAGGATCTTCTAAAGTAAATGGAGAGGATGCTTATAAGGTAAAGGTTATAAAACCAAGTGGCAATGTTAGCCATGAATTTTATAGCATAAAAACGGGCTATTTATTAAAGCAAACAAGTACTTTAAAAGCCCAAGGCCAGGAAATGGAGCAAACAGTAGAATTTGGCGACTACAAAGATATTGGGGGGATTATGACGCCTACCTCCATCACACAACTTGCCGGAGGACAGGAATTACCAATGAAATTAAGTGACATAAAATACAATTCAGGAGTGACGGCAGAAGATTTTAAATAATTTTAGGTAAACGCCCGAATTCACCTATTTGATTTATTAAAAAAGGACTATCTCAAAATATAATTGAGATAGTCCTTTTTTTATTTTATGATCCTTTGGCATTTCCACATCGAGTCAAAGAAATTAAAAGGTACAATCACTTCTTTCAGGCAAAAGGTAAATTTTCAAACTAAAAAATATTCTTTTATTTATCCAACAAATAACCGTAACCTATACCAACCGTACCCGCACCAGTATGGTTCTTGCCGTTTTTCTCTCCTTTTTGAATATTTAAAAATCCATAATTTCCCCCACCTTCAATAAATACAACACTTCTGTTGAAATGATACCCCAAACCAACATTTCCTGAGACACCAAAATTGAATTTATTCAGTTGATTGGCTATGTCTGTTTTATCATCAAAAGATTGCGCCGTTGGAGTTAAAGGATTTTGCTTCTGCGGATCGGCATAAATAATACTTGAACCACGTGTTACCTGTTTTGCCGAAAGCAAGTATCCGGCAAATGGGCCTGCATCCAAATATCCTTTTAGAGGCGATTGGGGACCTAATTTCCAGGAAAATTTTCCCAAAATTGGGACTAACAGGTATTTAAGTTTTGCCTCACTTTTATAATCGGCATACAGATAGGGAGGTACTTGTCCGGCAGGAAAGGCCGGAATATATTCTTCCGGAACAGTAAGTGCCTGGAAGCCGTTTTTCTTTCCTCCCTGGGAAGAATATTCAATCATAGTCTCAAGAGAAAAGTGCTGACTAAACTTTAACTCCCCCGTTAATGCCACATCCGGTCCGAACCGTGAACTGTATCCTGTATTCAAAGGATTACTTTTTGAACCTCCCGCGGTTAAATTTGGAATACTGATTCCACCCCTGGCACCCAGTATAAAATTCTGGGCTTGAAGAAGATCTATAGGTAAAATAAAAATAAAAAACCGGAAAAACCAAAGCAACTTTTTCATATAGACTGTATTTAAAGGATGAAATATTTACGAATCAGGATAAATAGCAGCCGTTTTCACTTTTTCTTTTATAGATGAATTTCCAGGAGGTTAATGGATAAATGGGTAAATCTTTATAATTAAAATCCAGATTAAAAATATTTCACAAAAAGTAATCCATAATAATCAGAGACTATGAACTAAAGTTGGAAGCAGTAAATACAGGTTTTCAAAATTTGGTTTTTAAAAGGAAAAAATTCATATTGCTTTATTAAGATAACAAAAGAGGAATTGTTCGACAAAAAAATCCCGGTCATTTCTAACCGGGATCTTATTATTTAATTTAAATATAATTTATCTCCATCCGCCATTTGAAGTGCCCTTCCCATCTGCGTTAGCAATGTAGCCAAACGTGTAGAAAGGCATTGAGGCTCCAAATGTCTCCAGCGTTCCTGCAGGCAATGGAAAATGCAATGGCGTACCTTTTTGAAGAAGATTCAGCTTGCGCATTTCATAAAATTGCAATCCTAATCCGGAGGTGTACATTTCTACGTGGCGTTCATGATGCATTGCATTCACTATATCAGCTAATACCGGAGCCACGTCTGTCATTTTACCCCGTGTTTTCCGCGTACCGGCATTTATAATTGCTGCAGCTCCTGGTAAATCGCCCGTATATGCTCGCGCTTCTGCCCGCATCATATCATTTTCAGAAAGCATTAATTCCGGCTTTGGTCCTTTCGCTGTTACATACATTTCATCATAGCGCTTATTTCTATAACTTGAAAAATGATAATATCCGCGGGCGGCCTGAAACCAGTTAGATGGTACATATTCAAAATCAGTATTCAAGCGGTCATCCTGGGGATTCGTGGATTTTGCCGGGTAGGGAAAGGCTGCATTGTCATCCCAATGTTGGGGCTGTTTCGAATCCAGCATATGCACAACGTACATATTGGTAATTCCCCATCCATCGGAAAGTAGATAGTCAGAAGATTCATCATACCATTTAACTCCACCATCCTGTATTACAGTAAAATCTTTCGTAATTCCAGCATCTGCATACGCTTTTACTTTAGCCCAATTAACAGCTGCCAGTTCCGTTTTATTCCTGGGCATGTTCGTCAGAATCCTTGCCGCCATAGTATTACAAAGCTTTTTAAAATCGCTGCTGCTATAATCTGCCTGGGTTCCAAGCCATTCTTTAGGAATGGTAAAAGTTCCGGAAGAAAGCGCTATGGCCTCATCCAGGTACTTAACAGCCGCTGCAGAAACCTCAGAATAAGGAACAGCACTTTCAATTTTTTCTTCTACAGTAACCTTTTCATCTACCACAAAAGCCTTATCAAATACGAGTGCCAGGTTACCATAACCAACGCCCTGTGCAAATTTTGAAAATGCTTTTACTCTGTCGTTTCCCGCGCCACCTTCACCAATTTTCAACCCCTTATCAATGGCACCCATGATCAGCGAAGCAGACCCTATCGCAGAGTACATTTTGTCAAAAAGATATTTTGTCAATCCTTTATTGGAATAGCTGGGAGAGTTATTCCAGCCATTATTTCTTGGCTCATAGGACATATCCCGCATACCAAAATTCCCCCAGGAGCAACTCACATTGTCTGCAGCTACAGCCAAGACTGGAGCCAGACCGTTCGTATAATGCTCGCCTGCATAAATAGTATTGAACAGTCCACTGGCAGCATTCTCTACGTCTCCGCCATCTCCCAGAACCTTAGTTACATCCGGCTCATTTAAATTTTCAACATCTAATATGTTCTTTTTACAGCCAGCTAATAAACTTATCGCTAAACTGACCAATAATATACTTTTAGTTACTTTCATTTTGATTCGTTTTTATGGATTAAAAATCCAGTGATAAAGAAAATGCCACGTTTCTATAATTTGGATTCATATATATCCCATCATAAGGCTGTCTTAAGGATCCCACTTCAGGATCATACCCGGAATAATTGGTTACCGTTAATAAATTACGACCGATCACCTTAGCATTTATTCCTTTTACTACTCCGTTAAACTTACTTATAATGCTGGCAGGGAAGGAATATCCAAGAGCAACTTCTCTTAATTTTAAATAACTTCCGTCTTCTACCCAGTAAGCGCTAGGGTCATTTGCATTGTAAAATCCGGCTGACCAATAATCATAAGCCTTCTTTTGAGCAGCAGGTACATTGCCCATGTCCATCCTTTTGCTCATGTAGTTAAAAGCAAGACGCTGTTCCTTTCCATTATAAACATCCCCACCCTGCTTCCAGTCGAGCAAAAAGTATAAGGTAACTCCTTTATAGCTGAGGGTATTGGAAATGCCCATATTGAAATCAGAATTTCCATCACCGATCTTTCCAAACCATGGTGAACCATCGGCATTCAATTTTCTTACAGCCAACTCTTTTGGAGTTCCAATAGATGTAGCTCCTGCAACTCCTTTTGCAATTACATAGCCATCTGAGTTCATCTCATAATCTGTGATTGCTTTTCCTGAAGGGATCTGTCCGGACATTTCGTCAAGAGATCTAACATATTTATTACCATACATGGCTCCGTATGTTTCCCCTTCTTTTACATAAAACATATTCTGATCTCCAAAAGCTCCATCACCAAAAAGATAAGGGGCTATAGGCAAACTGGTGATCTTTTGGCGTATTCTTGAATAAACAATATTGGTAGTCCATTTGAGATCAGCGTTATTTATCCAATTTGCTCCTAAAGTCATTTCAATTGTATTTGATTTCACACTTCCTGCATTTTGCCACTGTGAATTAAATCCATCATTTAAGAAAGGAATTAAGGGCACATTCAAGAACTGGTCGGAGGTCGTAGAAGTAGCGTAGGTACCTTCAAAAGTAAATTTCTTTAAAAAATTCACGTTCAAACCAATTTCTGTTTCTTCTGTTTTGGAGGGCTTCAGCAGTTTATTCCCTTTTTGGGATGCGAATGCTACTCCATTAGACAAACTATACACTTCATACTGCCAATTAAATCCCGGTCTGATACCGGCTGTACCATTAGCAGCACGTATTTTTAATTCGTCAATTCCATTTATTTTAATGTCTTCACTAATACGATAAGCTCCGGAAATACGGTAATAAGGATTCCATCTTGCCTCAGAACCAAATAAAGAAGAACCATCATACCGGTACATACCATCCAACAGGTATTTTCCTTTATAATCAAGAGAGGCAATAGCGAAATAGTTTTGGGCTCTTTGAGTAGTAATAGCCGACCCTGCTGCGTCGATGGTAGGAAAATTACTGAAATCAGGAATATCCCTAATTGTAAATTTGCTGGAACTCACGTTGAAATCTTCATAATTGGCGGCTTCATATAAATAGGAAAGCCTTCCTCTTACGGAGAAATCTCCAAATCCTTCAGCTAAATTCAATGTCAACTGTGTATTTTGATTATTGGCTTCCAAAGAAGATTTATAAAGTCCGCCACCTGTATAGGACTGTCCTTTAGTAGCCGGAGTTCCTCCGGATCTTGACCAGGTATCCCTCGGATTGTAGCGGGTATACCGGTTGTTTCTGATTTCCATGGAATAAGACACGTCAAAATTAGCCCATTCAGTGAATTTTATATTTCCTGTATAATTTCCCAACCAACGTCTTTCTTTTTCATTTCTCTTTTCTTTCCAAAGACTATATAATGGATTTATCACTTCTCCCACAAAATGGTTCACCCTCAAATAATATGGTTGTCCATCTGGATTTACCTGGTTTAAATCTACATCCGGCTCCATACGCGCTATGTTATAAAATAACGTGCCGCCACCACCAGGTGTTTGGGTTTCTCTATTAATAAATAAATTTGAAGCGCTTAGTTTTAGCCATTTGGTAACACTTTGATCAAAATTTACTCTGAAATTTTGCCTTTTATATCCATCCGTTGATTGGACGATACCTTGCTGATCATTATTTTCAAAAGATGTGTACAGGTTATTTTTTTCTGTTCTCGTAGCTATTGAAACAAAATTAGTATAATTGATGCCAGTTTTGAAAAACTCCGCCTGGTTATTTCTAACTACTCCGTATGGATTATCCATATAATGATCTGCCTTAATTGGCCTGTTACCGGAAATCCCCGGACTAAATCCTGCTCCTAAATAATCTGAAGGATAGGTAACTCCTTTGTATTTGGTATATTTTCCTTTCGCAGTTTCCCAGTCAGTGGCAAGGTCATAAGGATGATGTCCTGCAACAGCCAGTTCATGTGACAAGTTTTGAAAACCAACCTCATTCCGTACATTAATTCTTACCTGGTTTAGACCAACACCTTTACCACGTTTTGTAATAACAGCAATTACGCCATTTCCCGCACGTGATCCATAAAGTGCTGAAGCTGCTGCACCTTTTACTACTTCCATAGATTCCACGTCATCCGCGTTAATATCCGCTAAACTTCCGGCTAAAATAACCCCATCAACAATAATCAATGGACCGGAGCCAACATTATTCAGGTTGTTATCGGCGCGTAATTGAATATCCATCGCTTGTCCTGGTAATCCACCTACACTGGTAGCTTTTACACCAGCAACTTTTCCTGTAAGGGCAGAAGCCAATGATGCTGCCGGAACAGAATTTAACTGCTCAGAACTAACTTTTGTTACAGAAACAGTCATTTTCTTTTTATCTGTAGCACCCACCACACCAGATACAATAACTTCCTCCATGCGGGAGGTGGAAGGTTGTAGCCTAACTGTTACATTTCCGGAACCGGCAGAAACTTCCTGGGTTTCGAAACCAGTTGCTGAAATCACCAATACATTTTTTGTAATGGTTATTTTAAACCGTCCTTCAGCATCCGCAGAAACACCGTTGGATGTTCCTTTTTCCAGGATTGAAGCAAATGCGACAGGTTCACTTCCAGAATCGAGTATCCGTCCATTAATGGTACGCGATTGCGAGAATGCAATACTATTGAGTGATAGCATTAAAACACCTAAAAACAGTAATTTTCTCATAAACGTTTTTTTTGTTATTAACATGAAGTTCCGGTTATCAGTTTATTGAACCGATAATCAAATATAATGGATTCTTTAACAAAAAATTAATTTTTGATATTTTTTTTATTGTTTTTATAAAAAAAATTCTTTTCCTCTCCGCTTTTTTAGTAAAACGGTTAAAAGGCTTACATAGAGGAGATTTAACATGACTAAAAGTTCTCACATTTATTATAAAACTTTCTTTAATTATTTATTAATAATAATTATAGGGAATATTCGTTGCAAGTAATGCTATTTACTTCTATTCCTAAAAAAGCTCATTTCACTTTTAAATAGGTCGTAAAATCAAAATTGACGTCATAATCGAACATGATGTTTTTTACAAAATTAATTACTCATAGAAAATTTTCTATAATTCTCTTTAATTCCTCAAAACCTCTATATTTGCCTAAAAATTAAACAAATGGACACGACCGAATCTGTACGTAAATATTGGATCATTTTTGTGATAGCTGTTATTATTCAACTTGTTTTCCTGATTTGGATCCGTGAATTTTTCTGGATGGTTCTTCCTTTCCTGTTGACTAGCTTTTGTAAAGGAATGAGACTTATTTAAGCCGAAAAATTATATACTTTAGTATAAAAAAAGCCGTGGTTCGCATTGCAAACCACGGCTTTTTTATGTCCGCGAAATCACGAAAATCTTATTTCGCCCTTATTTTAAAACATTTTTTAGGGTGCTGATCAATTGATCTGCTCTCAATTCAGTAGCGATTACTTTTCCTTGAGGATCGATCAAAACATTATATGGTATAGCCTGCACATTATATAATGCTGCAGCATCACTATTCCAGTATTTTAAATCGCTTACCTGCTTCCAGGTAAGTTTGTCATCTTTTATGGCTTTTACCCAGGCATCTTTATCCTTATCCAGTGAAACGCCTAAAACTGTAAAATTCTTATCTTTGAATTGCTCATAACTTGCAACCACATTTGGGTTTTCAACTCTGCACGGTCCGCACCAGCTAGCCCAAAAATCAATCAAAACATATTTTCCACGTAATGAACTTAATGAAAATGGTTTACCATCCACATCAGGCAGGGTGAAATCCGGTGCCATTTGACCCGCGTTAATTCCACCAGTCTGAGGAGTTGACTGCTGTTGCTGCGCAGCCGCTATTTGATCAAACTGTTTACTCACTTCTTTTATAGAAGAATTCTCCGGCCATTTTTTAGAAAGACTTGCCAGTTTGTTTTGAATGGTATCCATACTGATCTCCTGAGCATAGCTCATCGCAAATAAAGCCACAACCGGACTTTTGGTTGTGTCTATATACGACAGCAGGAATTTTTTATAATCGTTGTTTTCCAATGCAAAATCGCTGCTTGCCTTTAAAGCGGCTGAATCATTTCCTTGTTGCAGAAACGCTTTATGCTGTTGATCAAGGCTCATCAATCTTGTATGAATGGAATCCAGGTTAATAATCAATTTAGTAAGAGATGCATTTGCAGGTGAATTGATCTTCGAAGTATGCAATGTGTAATCACTTGCATTAGCTACAAAATCGGTTTCTTTTTGATCATTTATAAAAAGATATCCTGCATTTTCCGCAAAACGGATACGGTAAAGACCCTCTTCAATAGAAGATGCCTTTAATTCAAACTTCCCGTTTTTCATTTCTGCCGTATCTACAATTAGTAATGGATTCTGATTGAAATAAAGCTGTTCTAAAAACACCTTTTGATCCGGAGCTCCTTTTAATTCGCCATGTATTGTAAATTCTCCTGATGAGCTTTTGTTGTTGCAGGAGAACAAAAACGTCGTTGCTATTAGTAAATATAAAATCCTTTTCATCATTTAATTTATTGATTGAGTTTTTGAATGAGTAATTTATTTACGGTTGCCATATCTGCTTTCCCGTTACTTTTTCTTCTTACGTCTCCGGCAAAAAGACCTATTAAATTTTTCTTTCCTTTTTTATATTGAGCCACTTTATCCGGCATACTTACCAGCGTTTCTTCTATCCATCTGTTTAAAGTGCCGTCGTCTTTTTGCTGTAGTATATTTAATCTTTTTGCAATGAACATCGGATCTTCAAAGGGAGAATCTATGAGTTCTGGAAAAACTTTTGTTGAAGCACCTCCAAAACTGACCAGTCCATCTTCTACAATATCTGCAAGTAAAGAAATCGTTGCCGGTTCAATAGAAAATTGACTGATGTCCATACTGTTTTCGTTCAGATAATTCTTTATGGGACCAATTATCCAATTAGAAACAGCCTTATAATTTTTAGTGTTTCTAACGGCACTCAAAAAATAATCCGCCATTTCTTTATCTGCACAAATCACTTTTACACTTTCCCTATTTAGCTCATACTCTTTTACCATCCTTTCTTCGAGGGCAGCCGGCAATTCAGGCATTTCGCTCCGAATTCTTGCAAGCATATTTTCTGTCACAAAAAAGGGAGCCAGGTCAGGTTCTGGAAAATAACGGTAATCATTTGCCTCTTCTTTAGAACGAAGAGAAAAAGTAGTTCCGTTAGTTGCATCAAAACTCCGCGTTTGCTGAATCACTTCTTCACCGGCATTCAAAATGTTCGTTAGCCGCTCTATTTCATGTGTGATCGCTTTTTTGACATTTTTAATGGAGTTTAGGTTCTTCACTTCCACTCTAGTACCAAGCCTGGATTCTCCTTTTGGCCTCAGAGAAATATTGGCATCGCAGCGCATACTCCCCTCTTCCATATTTCCATCGGATACATCCAGGAATCGAATCATTTTTCTAACTTCTGTCAGGTATTCGCCTGCCTCATCTGCTGAAAAAATATCCGGCTCAGACACGATCTCCAGCAGGGCAACTCCGGCACGGTTTAAATCGATACAGGTATAATGCTCATCCGCATCGTGAATGCTTTTGCCGGCATCCTCCTCCAAATGAATTCTGTTTAACTGCACGCTTCTTTCCAATCCGTTAACTGTGATACCTACTTTCCCTTGTTTACAAATGGGTGTAGCCTGTTGCGTAACCTGGTAGCCTTTTGGCAGATCAGGATAGAAATAATTCTTTCTGTCAAAATAATTTTTTCCGGAAATGGCACAATTAAAAGCCAGGCCCAATTTAATAGCCAGCTCCAATGCTTTTTCATTCATTACGGGTAAGGTACCGGGATGAGCAAGGGAAACAGCACTGATATTCGTATTGGGCGGATTGCCAAATAAGGTACTATCACCGCAAAATAGTTTGCTTTTGGTCAGCAATTGAACATGCACTTCAAGTCCAATAACTGCTTCATATATTTTAATATCCGGCATGGTTGCGAAGATAGTAAAAGTGATATTAGATTATTTAATTAAGACTTTAGATTAACAATTCCCTTTTTTAAGAAACGAAACAAAATCACCAGGGTGCATTTCAAAATGTCGCTGGTTGGGGAAATAGTCTGACGGCGAAGTATAGGTTTTGGTTGGTGTCCACAAGTTCCCAAAAAAAGTCTCACTCACTTTTAAATTTAAACATAGATTCGACCCCATTGGGGTCTGGTATTCTACTATTGCTACAACTATCAACATTTGACCCCGTTAGGGTCTGATAACCTTAGTAGTCCCTCTATAGGCGCGCCGATGTTTCGCTAACAACAACTTTTGAAACACTCTCTTCAATTCGTGAAATTGGTGCCTAAAATTCGTGTTTAATATATGTAGTTGTATAGTAGTCCCTCTATAGGCGCGCCGATGTTTCGCTAAAAACAACTTTTGAAACACTGTTTTTAATTCGTGCAATTCGTG
>JBBSUB010000126.1:0-12342 GCA_038235345.1 Chitinophagales bacterium | reverse complement strand
CGGTGGATGATTATTTGGAAATCTGTAAAGACCTGAAATTAAAAATTACAAAGAGAAAAATTTCCAAATAAATCTGATATCAGAAGTAAAATAAACAGAAAATAATCTGCGTGATTCTATCCCTCTGATTTTTTACCAATATCCTTCGCAATCTTCTTCGCAATCTTCTTCGCATCTAAACCAATCTCACGAATCTGCCCCGCAGGACTTATCCAATAGCCACAAAAATAAAGTCCATCCTTCCCGAAATATTTCTGTCTATCCGTACTCACTTTCAGATCTTCAAAGCGGTCAGCATCCAAACCGGGAATGTCACTGAAATTCCGTTCATATCCAATGGCTGCAATGATGGCATCAAAACGTTCGTTTTTATTATTTTTGAAATAAACCACATCATCTTTTATGTATTCAATACCATCACGAATAATGATATTTCCGGCTCTGATATGTTTCATAGTACCGATGTCTATGACTGGTACTGTTCCTTCTTCTGCAATTTCTTCCAACGGTCCGTAAGCCTTTTTTTTGAGGCCTGATTTGGTGATATCCCCAACCAGCAATTTTATTAAGGGAGCGCTTAATTTGTCGGCAATGCGTGGGGGCAGATACCGCATGAGTAAACTTATTTTTAATACAGAAATTCCTAAAATATCTCTTGGGATCACATTCACAGGAGAACGAACCGACATGGAAGGAAAGGCTCCCTGCTCATAAAGGTCAATCGCGATCTCACAGGCGGAATTGCCAAATCCAACCACCAATACTTTTTGTCCTGAAAAATCCTTTCCTGTTTTATATTGTGAACTGTGTACTATGTTTCCGGTGAATGTTTAAATTCCTTCAACATGCATTGTTTTCGGCTTGCCATAAGCACCCGTGGCCATGATGAGGTGTTTTGATTTAAATACACCTGATGTAGTTTCGGTAATCCAGTGATGATCTTCTCTTTTTACAGAGATCGCCCTGGTATTTAAAACGGGGACAATATTAAATTCTTTCTGATAATTTTCAAGGTAACCAATCACCTGGAGCCTGCTTGCATAAGCAGGAATTGACGGATCCATTTTTTTGTAAGGTAAGTGGGACAAACTTTTGACTGTATGTAAATGAAGCCGTTCATAATGATTGCGCCAGGGAGAAGCGATACTATTTTCTTTCTCAATAAGAATGTAGTCGATCTTCTTTTTTTGCAAAGAAACCGCGCAGGCCAAACCTGAAATACTTGCACCAATGATCAGCGTATTTGTTTGGGTCATAAAAGCAATTTAACCAATAAATGCTGCTAATTCTCTTTAGATCATCTTGAAATCAATGAAGCTTTATGGGAGATTTTTTTTAAGATCAATTAAATCTGTCGAATTTCTAAATTTTCCTGTATGGTTTTGAGAAAAAATCGTCCACTGTTTTGTTGAACTCGTCTCTGTAATTGATGGGATAACAATCAGACAGCGGGCTAAGTTTAGGACTCTACTATTATGATAGAATAAAATTTTACAAATATGGGATTCTAAAATTATTGGAAGCGCTTACATGTAGCCGGTCTGACCTGCGGTGCCGACCTTGACCTATAACATACGCTGCTAGTTGTCGGCACCGTAGGTCAGACAGCGGGTAAAACTTTAGAACTCTTCTATTATGGGCAAATAAAATTTTGCAAAGATGGAATTCTAAAACTATAGGAAGCGCCTTTCTTTAGTAAAACTATGTCCTGTTATTGCCTGGAATTTCAAAAGATTTATGATTAAATCTTTCCGCCAATTTTAGCGTGTGGCAAAGTAAAAAACCCACATTTCTCAAAGTGGGTTTCAATTTTATCATTCTAAAAAGAATCTTAGTATCTGTATGCTTCAGGTTTGTAAGGTCCTTCTTTTGGAATGTTTAAGTAATCGCTTTGTTCAGTAGTCAATTCTTCCAGAACAACACCGATCTTAGCCAAATGAAGACGGGCAACTTTCTCATCCAAATGCTTTGGAAGTACGTATACTTTGTTTTCGTATTGATCCGTATTCTGCCACAATTCTAATTGTGCCAAAACCTGGTTGGTGAATGAATTGCTCATTACAAAACTTGGATGGCCTGTAGCACAACCTAAGTTTACCAAGCGGCCTTCTGCCAGGATGATCACATCTTTTCCGTCGATCGTATACATATCTACCTGTGGTTTAATGGTATCTTTTGTACTACCGTAATTATCATTCAACCAGGCAATGTCAATTTCAATATCGAAGTGGCCAATGTTACAAACGATGGCTTTATCTTTCATTGCTTTAAAATGCTCTCCTGTGATCAGGTCACGACAACCGGAAGCTGTTACGATGATGTCTGCTTCTTTTACCGCGTCAATCATTTTTTTCACTTCAAAACCGTCCATTGCTGCCTGTAAAGCACAGATCGGATCAATTTCAGTTACGATAACTCTTGCACCCGCGCCTTTTAAACTTGCAGCAGAACCTTTCCCCACATCTCCGTATCCACCTACCACAGCTACTTTACCAGCCATCATCACGTCTGTAGCTCTGCGGATAGCATCTACCAGACTTTCTTTACATCCGTATTTGTTATCAAACTTCGATTTCGTTACTGAATCATTGATGTTGATTGCAGGAATAGGCAAAGTACCTTTTTCCATTCTTTCGTATAAACGGTGAACACCGGTTGTAGTTTCTTCAGACAATCCTTTTACGTGCTGAACTAATTCAGGGTATTGATCAAAAACCATATTGGTTAAATCACCACCATCATCCAAAATCATATTCAAGGGACGGTCTTCACTTCCAAAAAATAGTGTTTGTTCAATACACCAATCACTTTCTTCCTGTGTTTGCCCTTTCCAGGCAAAAACACCGATACCTGCTTCTGCAATAGCTGCGGCGGCCTGATCCTGTGTAGAGAAAATATTGCAAGAACTCCATTTCACTTCAGCGCCTAAATCAATTAATGTTTCAATTAAAACAGCTGTTTGAATGGTCATGTGCAGACAACCTGCAATGCGCGCACCTTTCAAAGGTTGTTCTTTGGCGAATTCTTCCCTTAAAGACATTAAGCCCGGCATTTCTGCTTCAGCTAATTTTATTTCCTTACGACCCCAGGCTGCAAGGCTCATATCCTTCACCTTATTTTTAAGGCTGAAATCAATCTTGTTTTTTGTAAGTGTTGACATATATAATGTTGTTTATTTTTTAGTCGGCAAAGGTACAAATATTAGAATAGAATGCTAAGTAAAACCGTAACTTTAGAATATGTTTGTATAAATTGTCGATTTAAAAGAATAAACCTACTATAATTTATGAAATCAACCTCTCCGAAAGAAGAAATAAACATATCCGTTTATTCACCCGATAAAAAAGATCGGGCTATCCTGAATTTACTTCAGCAAAATGCCCGGATAACAGTGAAGGAAATTTCAGAGAAAATTCATCTGAGCACCACGCCCGTACATGAGCGGATCAAGCGCATGGAAGAGAACGGAATCATTAAACAATATGCGACACTTCTCGATTATTCAAAGGTGAATAAAGGATTAACAGTGATTTGCTATGTTTCCCTAAAACAACATGGTAAGAAAGCCGGTGGTAATTTTATTCAAACGATTCATAATTTGAACGAAGTGATTGAATGTTTCAGTATTTCCGGTGAATTTGATTTTATGTTAAAAATTGTGTGTGCGGACATGAATACCTATTACGATTTTCATGTAAATAAATTAAGTGAAATTGAAAACGTAGGGCATATTCAAAGTGTGTTTGTAATGGGAACGATCAAGCAAACGCACCAGGTGATTTGGGAGGATTGAAGAATTTTAAACACCAATTTTAAACACGAATTTTAGGCACGAATTACACGAATTTAAAAAAAGAAACAAGCGATGAGCCGTGAGCTTTGAGCAACCTGACACCTGATACCTGATACCTGACACCTGACACCTGACACCTGATACCCATGATAACCCGAATTTTAGGCACGAATTAGACGAATTTTTAAAGGGCAATAAGCGATGAGCCGTGAGCTTTGAGCCGTTAGCCGTTAGCCGTTAGCCGTGAGCCGTGAGCAAACCTGACACCTGACACCTGATACCTGACACCTGACACCTGATACCTGATACCTAATACCTACAACCTTTTCATAATCCTACTTTTTCTTTTCCGGATTTTCCAAACCTTCTTCTTCAATACTTTTCAATGTATGAATGGAAAGATTAAATTCAAATCCGATTAGGACAACCAATGAATTTAAAAATATCATAACCATAATGACCATAATGGTTCCTAACGATCCGTACAATAAATTATATCTGCCGAAATTATTTACAAAAGAAGTGAAACCTATTGTGACGAAAATGCTCAATAAAGTAGCGATGACCGCTCCGGGGGAAACCATTTTCCATCGTTTTGTAGTGGAAGGAGCGTACCTGTAAATAAAGGCGAATGTGCTTGAAATAAGCGCGATGATCAATACCCATTTACCTACAAGAATCACTTGTTTTAATGTGGTATCCTTAATGCCCATCCAATTTAAAATATTGGTTTGTAAAAGCAGGAGGAAAAAATAGGTGAGCAGAAGGCCAAAAAGCATTAGGGTTAATTTGATGGCTTCCCATCTTTTCATTAATCCTTTTATTGTTTCAAAACCAATGTAATCTTTGTTAAAGGAACGCATGATTCCGATAACGGCATTGGAAGCAAAAAATAGAGACAGAATAAATGTAAAAGAGATCAGGCCAAATTTAGTTCCGTCGATTAATCCATCAATAAAGTCAATAACACCTCTGTTATATACTGACGATGGAATAATATTGTAAATCAGTCCATGAAGTTCATGTTTAAGATCTGTTTTAGAAATGAAAGGAAGGTTTGGTATAAGCGTAAAGAGAAATAATAATGTGGGCGGGATAGACATGATAAAGTTGTAGGCAATAGCCGCTGCTTTTTCTGTCAGATCAGGGACATGAAACCCCTTAAAAAAATGTTTTAAAACTTCATAAACAGAAATGTCTTGAAATCCGGGAGGATACCAATGTTTGCTTCTCTCTCTCAGGGTGCCTAAGAAATGAATTTTTGAAAATAGACCAGGCTTTTTTTTAGACAATGTTATTTTAATTTATTGCGCAGCTTCTTTTTCCTGTTTGCGCTTTATTAATTCATTCAATGCATTCTGATAAGCCTTTGCATATATAAGATGCTGAGTATAATTCGTGGCAAAATCAGAATGGCCGGAAAGATCCGCCCTGGCAACAAAAAATAAATAATCGGTTTTGGGTGCATCTAATACCGCATCAATTGTTTTTATAGATGGTGTACAAATGGGACCCGGTGGTAACCCGCTATTACGGTAAGTATTGTAGGGTGAATCAAATTCCAGGTGCTTGTGGTAGATGCGTTTCAAACCAAAATCTTTCATGGCAAATTTTACCGTAGGATCTGCTCCTAAGCGCATTCCCTTATCCAGCCGGTTCATATACACACTGGCTATTTTTCCTTTATCATCCTGCATATTCGTTTCTTCTTCTACAATAGAGGCGATGATATAAATTTGTTTTTCGCTTAAAAGATGCCGTTTTGCTTTTTCAGTCCGTTCATCATTCCAGAATTTCTCTTCTTCTTTAAACAGTTTTTGAAAGATGTCATCCATGGGTGTAGTCCAGAAATAAGTATAGGTATTCGGAATGACAGCAGTTAGAACGGTATTGCTATCCACGTTAAAGGGTAGGAGGGAGTCGTTATTGTTTAAGAAATTAATTGCTGACGTTGAATCTACCTCAAAACTCCGGGAAATTCTCTTTGCAAGATCTTCCCTGGTTCTCAATTTGGTGATGACCAAATTCACGGATTCCTGCTTTCCGGAACGCAATTTTTTAATGAGAGAATATACACTCATTCCCTTTGTGATCTTATATTTTCCTGGTTTAACATTGGTCGGGTAATCAGCATAATTTGCCACTTTATCCAGCCAAAGTGCTTTATTAATATATCCATCAGCCAACAAACTATCCTTTACCTGGGTATAATTGCTATTGGATCTGATATATAGGAATTTTTTATCGCCACCATTTACGGTTGGTCCAAATATCTGCCAGGCAATAAAACCGGCAAAAAGAATTACAATAAACAATATCGCCGCAATGATTTTTCCGGTTTTCATTTGTTGAATTTTATTTTTCATTGATACATAGGAGAATTTCCGGTACCTTATTATTAAACTTTCTAAAGATCAGAAAGGATGAAAACAAATCAAATATATATTGAAAGTTAGGCTTTTTAAGAATTATATGAAAATTTTTGAAAGTGGTTCAGCTATCTATTTTTTTAATATTTCTCATGTAGCTCACAGAATAAAAAACCCTGTCTTATTTTGAAAGACAGGGTTCTTTTAAATATTTTTTTGATTATGGCTGCGGTGCAGGAGCTGGCGTACTTGGTGCGGGTGCAGGAGCAGGAGCTGTAAAAGGAACAGTATTTTGAGGAGTAATTGGCGTTCCAACGGGAGCATCCCGGATCAGTTGGTCTCTGGAATTTACTCCACCGGATTGGGCAGGAATAAAAAGAGCCGATGTGATACATAAAATTCCGATAATTGCTGCAACAACCCACGTACCTTTTTCAAGAACATCTGTCGTTTGTCTTACACCCATCAATTGATTACCAAATCCACCCAGGGATGAATTTAATCCTCCACCTTTTGGATTTTGAATTAAGATGATGACACCTAAAATGATCGATGCGAGGATTATTAATGTTGTAAAGAGGTATAACATGTTTAATTATTTTTTTAAACTTTCAATTTTGGCTGCAAAGTAAATACTTTTAGAGGGATTCATCAAACTTAATTTTTCAAACATTTCAATGGCTTTTCCTCTCTTACCCTGTTTGATCAAAACATCTGCCATTGCCTCTGTAAGTACACCTGCATCTTCATTTGATAGTTCTGCTGAAGATTGGATGATTTTCTCTACGACTTCGTTTTGCTCAGGTAATTTTCCCGGATGTAATTTTTTCATACTTTTTAACCAATCGGTAAAGCTTTTCATTTGCTTTCCTAATTTGTCATTCATTAACGCTTCTTCTTTAATAATTATTCCCTGGGAGGCAAAATAATCTATTGTATGAAGTGGTTCGAATTCTAAAGTCTGATTTTCTTCTGTCTCTTCCGGTTCTCCCTCATTAGCAGCAGAAGGCTTAACAGGTATTTCCTCTGCAGCTGCAATTTCTGGGTTTATTGATTCTGATGGATTGGAAGCATGTATTTCTTCCGGTGTGATATTGATTTCTTCGCTACTTTCTGCCGGTGAATCCTCCTGAATGTGCTCCTCCGATAAATCCTGCTGAATCTTATTTTCTATTTCTATAGCCTCTTCCGCATTATTTTCCTGCTGCGAAATTTTTACTAATGAATTTTCTGTATTTACTTCCTCTTCCGTGTTTGATTGATTTTCAACAAAGTTTTTTTCGAAATTGTCTGCTTCTTCTCCCTGAACAAATTCCACCATCTCTTCTTTTTCCATTTCCCGGATGGCTTCTGCTTCAATACTATTTCCTGGGGTCGTTTCATCCGGAAGTTCCGGCTGATTTTCAGAATCTATTTCCGGTTCCGCAAAGATTGCTTCAAACGGATCCAATGTTTCAGTATATGTTTCTTCTTCTTCGGCTGCGTCAATTACTTTTTCGGGGGAATAATTCATGGCTTCATCGCCCGATAACTGGTAGTTTAACCAGGTATAGTTTGGAAAATAGAGGGCAGCTTTTTGGATTAATTGGTCATAACGGTCATTTCCAATTTTCTTATAATTCTGCAAAAGCAAGAATAGAGATAAGGCGCTTACCGGATAATCATCGACCGTTTTTTCTAAAAATGAAAGTTCATCTTCGTAAATGGTTGTAAAGCTCTCCGAAAAGTTAGTTCCTGTTTGCATCAAAATAGTTTACCAGTTAGAAAATATTTTATTAAAAATGCCCTCAGTCACGTTTTTCAATATTTGATCACTTAACAGCGCTTCTGCCTGCTGCTGAGAAAGATTTGCATCAAAATCGTAATTGGTGGTAAGGTCTGTTTCAAAATTCTTGGTGTTATCCAGCGTGTTTTTAAAGATCAGGTGAAAGGTGATATTCAACCTGTTTTTACCTGCCTGCTGATTGGATACGCCACTTGTAACAATCGAATAGTCGGATACATAGCCGCTAATATCATAATGAGCATCATCATCATTTACCTGTCTGAGCCTGGTTTGACTGATGATCTTTTGTTGTAATTTTTCGGTGAGTTGTGGCGAAAGCTGTGGATTTATATACCGGGCTTTATTCTGAAAATAATTTACGCGGAAGGTTTTTACTTCCGGTGGAATAGGGGAGGTATCTCTTGTGGAATATTTGCAGGTAGCAAAACTCATGGTAAATAATACCAGCGCAAGTACAGAAAGCATTTTTATTTGAAGGGTGATTTTCATTCGTTGATTAAATTTGACCGGATTATTTTATTTTCTTATTCACTAATATCGTACTCCTTGAGTTTTCGGTAAAGTGTTCTCTCACTGATTCCGAGGTCACTGGAAGCGTCTCTTCTTTTGCCGCGATGTTTTTTAAGCGCTTTAATGATCAGGTCTTTTTCAGCATCCATGATACTTAAGGATTCTTCCACTTCCTGGTGTTCGTCAATTTTATCGGCGCTTATCACTACCGGTTGGCCCGAGGTAATCGCCGGCGGATGATGATGGTCTGAAGAATATTCATTCAGAAAAGATTCATTTTGATAATTGTTTCCGGAACCTACAGCACCGGGATTGTTTTGCATTGCCTCAAAAAACATCCTTTTTAATTCAGTGACATCTTTCTTTACATCAAAGAACAATTTATAAAGTATTTCTCTTTCGTTGGCAAATTCTTTTTGATCTATTCCCGGTTGATGCTGGGACGCAAGAACAGGTAATTGATTATAATTTGTTGTTGGCAAAAATCTCTTTAATTCTTCGGCTGTAATCAATTTATCTTTTGAAAGAACAGATAACTGTTCAGCCATATTTTTCAATTGACGCACATTTCCCGGCCAGGGAAAATTAATCAGCAGGTTTCTTGCGGCATCATCTAATTGAATAGGCGGAGCTTTGTAGCGATCCGCAAAATCTACAGCGAACTTTCTAAATAAAAGAGGTATATCTTCTTTGCGATCACGTAAAGGAGGTACTTTAATGGGGACTGTGTTGAGGCGATAATATAGATCTTCCCTGAACCTACCCGTATGCGTCCTTTCCAGCAGATCCTTGTTGGTAGCGGCGATTACTCTTACATCTGTTTTTTGCACTTTGGAAGAACCTACCCGGATGTACTCACCTGTTTCCAGCACACGCAACAAGCGCGCTTGCGTTCCCAGGGGTAATTCTCCTATTTCATCCAGGAAAATGGTACCTCCGTTTACTGTTTCAAAATATCCTTTTCTGCTATCTACAGCTCCGGTAAAACTACCTTTTTCGTGTCCAAAAAGTTCTGAATCAATCGTTCCTTCAGGTATTGCGCCACAGTTTACTGCTATGAAAGGGTTGTGTTTACGGGCAGAAAGTGAATGGATGATATGAGAAAAAACCTCCTTCCCAACACCACTTTCTCCATTTATAAGAACACTTAAATCTGTATTTGCTACCTGGATTGCTACATCCAGCGCATAGGACAACCCGGGGGATGTTCCTATTATTCCAAACCTGTTTCTTATCGGTTGTTGATCCATAAATAGGTCGTATTTTTTAAAGCTAACTTTTTTAAATATATTTTAAACCAGGGCTGTTCCAAGCAATGTGGCGCTCGTGCAGGAATCTATGAAAACATTTGCATAATCGCCCTTTTTTGAATTTCCTGTTTTTGGGAAAACGACTAATTTGTTATGGTCTGTCCTGCCTGCCCATTCACTATCGCTTTTTTTGGAATCGCTTTCAATTAACACAGAAAATACTTTTCCCACATCTCTTTGCATACTTTTTAAAGAATTAATTCTGTGCAGGGTAACGATTTCCTGTAATCTTCTTTTCTTTACATCCAAAGGAACATCATCTTCAAATCTTCTCTCCGCAAGAGTTCCGGGACGCTCAGAATAAAAATACATATAAGCCAGATCGTATTCACAATAAGCAAAAAGACTTAAGGTTTCCTGGTGATCTTCTTCAGTTTCAGTACAAAACCCGGTGATAGAATCTGTAGAAAGTCCACATCCGGGAAGTATTTTACGAATCCGGTCCACCCTGGACACATACCATTCGCGGGTGTATGTCCTGTTCATTAATTGTAATATTCTGCTGCTGCCACTTTGTACGGGAAGATGGATGTATTTACAAATGTTATCGTATTTTTTCATTGTAAATAAAACCTCATCTGTCATATCCTTCGGGTGAGAAGTGGAAAACCGTACTCTTAAAAGTGGTGAAATCTTAGCTACTTCTTCCAAAAGATTTGAAAAAGAAACTGCTTTATCCATTCCTGCTTTATCCCACTGATAACTATCTACGTTTTGACCAAGCAGGGTAACTTCCCTGAATCCGGTATTAAATAAATCATGGCATTCCTGCAAAACAGATTCGGGGTTACGGCTACGTTCCCTGCCACGCGTAAATGGTACAACACAAAAGGAGCACATATTATTACAGCCCCGCATGATGCTTACAAAAGCAGTTACTCCATTACTATTCAATCTTACAGGAGAAATATCCGCATAGGTTTCTTCCCGGCTTAATAATACATTCACACCTTTTTGTCCACCATCTGCTTCTTCTATTAATCCGGGAAGTGATCTGTAAGCATCTGGTCCTACCACAATATCTACCAGTTTTTCTTCTTCCAGGAATTTGGCTTTTAATCTTTCAGCCATGCAGCCCAATACACCGATCAGTAAACCGGGATTATACACTTTTACTTTCTTGAATTCGGTTAATCGTTTACGAACGGTCAGTTCTGCTTTTTCGCGGATAGAACAGGTGTTTATAAAAATGATATCTGCCTCTTCATAGTTTTGTGTAATACCAAAACCACTTTCCTGCAGAATGGAAGCAACTACTTCACTATCAGCGAAATTCATGGCGCAACCGTAACTTTCTATGTAAAATCGTTTAATAAATGGTACTGCAAGTTCTTGTTGGGGTGCCAGGGCTTCACCTTGCCTACCTTCGTCATGTGTTTTAATTGAAAATTCCAGCATTTTAAATTATTAATGAGCCGGCAAAGATAATAAATAAAAATTGCGACAGGATGTCAGTTTTATTGTTTTAACGGAAATGGTTATTTAAAAAATAAACGGGACAAAAAAAGATTTTAGGAACAGTAGTCTGGTAGATACGTTTAGTAGTATTGCAGTTTTTGGTTGAAGATTTATCCCGGATAATATTCTAAAGTCTTCGTGTATTAGTGGAATTTAATTAGAAGTTCCTGAATTAAATGAGCGAAGGGATTCTTTGTGCAAGCCAGCTTTCTCTTACCGGAATGATCCATTTGGTCAATAAATCTTTTTTTGTGAGAATGGTATTATTGAAATATAAGGTGTCTCCTGAGATAAATGTATCTTCCAAAGCGAGGTTAATTTCTTCTATGGATAAAAGTTCAATCCGCTCTTTAAGGATAAAAGCAAGTAACATCCTATCTGTAAGTTGCACATTAAAATCCTGTTCAAGGCTTTTGATAAGTCTTACGGAACTGTCTGTGCTGCATCCACCAACTTTTGTATGAGCTTCATCAGCCATAATAATGATAAAATGACCAAAAAATAAATTAGCATATCCTTTCACAGAGCTACCGTGGCTATTCCACTCTTTACAGAAATTTTGCAGAATATCTTCAATTTGAAGTGATTCATTTACATCAAACTGTCTGTTACTTTGGTAAACCCAAACCCTGGAATTTTCATCAAATTCAGTGGGGATCAGGTATTGAAAATTAAGATTCATTGATAAAATTATTAATCAAAGTATAAGGGTAAAAAATATTAATAATGCAAAAGTGTCAATTTCCATACCGTTTTATGATTTTCCAATAAATTCTATAAAAAATTTTATTCTAATTTTAAAAAATGCTTCATATCATGTTTTCTAATTTATTACAATTGTGGTAATCGTATTTTGGTGATTTTTTTAGGAAGTTTAATTTGTTTTTAAGCATATAAATTTTTCTAAAATAATGGTTACTGTCTCATTTAAAAAAAAGCCGGGCATCCTTAAAATGGATGCCCGGCTTTTAAATCAGATATTATTCGGGAAACGTCTCTTTATAAAATTCAATGGATTCATTGATGATTTCAAATGCTTTATCCTTGTCCTGGAAATCATTGATCTTTACTTCCTTGTCTTCGAGCACTTTGTATTGTTCAAAATAATTTCTAAGT
>JBBSUB010000125.1:0-12377 GCA_038235345.1 Chitinophagales bacterium | reverse complement strand
CCCGACCGGCAATATCCCGAATTACGAACTCGAATTTCAGAAAGACTTTGGGTTAAAATTATGCAACGTCGTCCAGGCATCGGGGTTTCCGGCAGTGGGTTTTAAGTTCATTGATCCCAAATCGGAAAACCCCGCTGGGACACGATCAGCCATGAGCTGTGAGCATAAAAAAAATGCGCCTATAAAAGATGCATTTATTAAAAGATTCTATTTAAAATTTAAAACTCTGAACTCTTATGTTTTTAGACTGATTTTGGGTTGAAATTATGCATCGTCATCCAGGCATCGAGCTCTCTATCTGAGAGCTTTTCGTTCGTTGATCTAAAATCGGAAAACCCCACTGGGACATATCGTTCAGGCCGCTAAAAGACAAGCGTCCCAACCGGGAGAACTCTGAACTCCGAACTTCAAACTACGAACTCCGAACTCCGAACTTCAAACTTCAAACTTCAAACTTCAAACTTTAAACTATATCCCTACAAACTCAATCTCATATTTATTCAACCAATTTGTTCCTTCTAATCCCCAATCAGCTTTTGGAGTAAGACGTAACCAATAGAAAAATATTGGTGCAAGGTCTACTGCTTTTACTAACAAACTTTCTTTCGTGGGGTCAGTTAGTTTAGTTGTGGTGCATGGAAGACTTTCAACTCCTGTCCATTGGTAAGGGCCGGATAAAACGAAATCGGTTGTTTGTCCCGGCGCTTTATTCTTAAACCTGCCGCCAAAACCATCGTTGGCCGGCCAATACCCGATTAGGTTGGAATATTTTGGATGCTTGCTGATGTCCATCATGCAAATACTGCTCTTAATCTCTTCGTCTGTAAGGCCGGTATTAAAGACCATGGCATCTGCGGTGAAAAATGTGGAAGAACCCATGCCTTTATCAGCACCCCAACCTAAGGTCATAGGGGAAGGTGATTCTACCGTTCCTCCATTAGTATAAAGGGACGAAATGTCTGCCTGATCGTGGCGAATTCCATCGGTATATTTTCTTCCGTACATCTTGCCGGCACTATCTACTATTGAAAACGTCAGCGTGTGCCATTGCCCATCTAAAATTGCACGTCGATTGTTTTGTAATCTCAACTCTCCGCTTGTAGTAGATCTGATAGAAACAGACCACTCACTTCCGGAGGTGAACATAGACCAACCCGGTGTTCCGGGCCATGTGGCCATGGTAGAAAAGAAGTGTGGATAGGAACCAGATGTGCCTCTTACTTTTACCTGGACAGTTTGTTCTCCCCTTTTGGAATTATACAAACCACCATCATTCAATAATTGTGCTTTCACTGCTCCGGCATTCTGTCCTTTGATTTCAACACCGGAAAAAGCTCCGGCGGTAACGAATTCTTTTTCTTTAAATTTCTCATTATAATAAAGAGCAGGCACATTGGTTTCTTCAGAAGAAGAACCGCCATAGGCTTTATTCTTACCACCATGCGTACCTGTTACAACCACCAGCCATTCCTCTTTTTTATTGTATTCAGGTCTTGTTTTTAAGGCTGCCATTATTTCTCCGATATATCCGTCAACTTTATCAACAGCTGCTTTATACCCGGCAGATTGGGCAGAAAAACCATCCTGCAATCCTGCTTTCGCTACACCATTAAATTGTACAAATACAACTTCTGATTTTGGATTTTTTACTATAGAAACAGCAGAATCTTTTACTATCGCGTCATTGGCTACAGGTACTTTTGTTTCTACCTCCGGTACTAATCGCAATAACAATTCAGGCCAGGAAGTAATGAATGCAACTTTGGTATCAGCCTTTGTTGTAGTCAATAAATAATTTAAAAAAGACGGATAGGAAATAATCTGTGCATGCTCACTGCCTCCCGGAGGTTGAGTGTACACCATGGAGCTATCCTTAATACCGTGGCGAAAAAAGGAAACTCCGGACATAAGGGTTTTCCAACTTGATGCATCGGTGGTTGATTCATCAGACACTGCTTCCCAGCTATATTTAGCATGTTTCTTCATGTCCATAAAGGTCGCGGGCTTCAATTCCTTATATTCCTTGCCTACAGCTCCGTCAATACCGATCACCAGTATTTTTCTTTTTACAAGTAGAACCGTATCCTCATTTTTTTCAAAAAACGGGGGAGGATCACTGTATTTCTTACAACCCGGCATAATAGAAAGACATACCAATGCCACTATAATCGCTAAAGGAAAAATTGATTTCTTTGTACTCATTTTAATATTTTTATTACTCTTTCTAAATTTTTATCAGGGTTTAATCACATCCACCTCACCTAACATTGCATATTTACCACCGCCCCATGTATCTGCATTACTTCCTATGGTCAATCTAAAATACCTGCAATTAATCGCTGAAGGCAATTCAAACAACTGAAGACCCGCAATCTGCTTTAATAAAACAGGGCTGCCGGAAATTACCGACCAATCTGTTCCGTTAGAACTTGTTTCTATTTTGATATTTTTCACTGCCTGGTTACCACTACGTTGTGCAATCTTAAAACCTTTGATGCTAAGACTCTTACCCATATCAATCCGCAACCAATGTGGGGGATTAGGATTAGATCCTGCCCAGTTGCTATGCCAAAAAGTATTCAAATTGCCATCCAAAACAGCAACAGCGCGTCCTTGTGGTGCTGCACCTTCCCCGGAAGCTTCTTCCGAACTGGCAGTAATGGACCAGCCGGATCTGGAATACAAATCAAAGAAGGTATTTCCTCCTGTCCTGGTCAACGGATTGTATTTCCATATCTCTTGTGTCAACAAAGGATAGATCGCGGACATTTTATTAACAGATAGAGAACTGATTTGAATTCCCCAGGCTTTAAAGAATAGCTGCCAGTCAGTTTTTGTAAAATCACATAATGTTTCATACGTGAAATCTCTTTTGGCCTGGTCATTTAAAGAAATGCGCGGGGCTCTTCTGGCTTTTTTGTATAATTCAGTCATAAAGGACCAACCATCCGGCTGTCCGGGATATCCCCAATTGGCAGGTATCTTATCAAAAATCTGTAAGAATGGTGTCAGGCGTGCAAACGGATCACTGATGCGTGCATCCGTTCCATCAAAGTTTTTTCCGGCATTATCTTCCGCAGCAAAAGCAAGAGCTTTCGGAATCATATTCGGCAATGCAGGATGCTTCGGAGGCCAGGCGCCGGGATGCACTGCATCTTGCCTGTGCGCAACTTTAAATACAAAAAGATTATTGGAAGTTTCACCTAAAGAGGACCAGCTCCAATATCTTGGTTGCTGATTGTTATGGCCTATCTCGTGAAAGGTACCCCAGGCACCACCACCTTGTATCTGGCTTAATTCTGTAAATTCGTTATACCAACCATAATCGTTGTAAGTAACAATTGGGAAACCACTGTGACCGTATCCTGCAGAAGGTTTGATATCCTGCACGACGCGCCATGGCAGCAAAGGTGCTTTATCATATTCGTTCGTGGAGTTTTCAACCAACCCTTCCCATTGATAATAATCCAGGTTAAGAGCATTATCCCATTCGGTCATAAGAACAGTCGGACTTGGGATAGGTTTATTTACACAATATTCTCTTGGCACAACGAATATGAGGTTCTCACTTCTTAATTCCAGGTAAGGAACACATGATTTCTGAATCATCGTTTTCCATTCCGCGTCGGTTGTCTTTCCTAAAATAAAATCAGGGGATTTTACCACATTGGTAAACACCAGGTTCACCGGAGTGGCAATGGGCCTTCCAGCAAAAATGTAAATATGCCCTCCGTAAAGATTGCGAATAAAATTCCGTCCGGGTGCTAATTGTAAACGGGTAACAATTACCGGATCACGTGGAGCATTTTGAATATTAGTCAGATTATCTGTCCAGGCACCTATCTGCACGGACAATGAATAATCACCTTGCGGCACATCTAAAATCACCAGTTCACCGGGTGCTGCATATAATCCAGTGCTAAACTGTGGTTGCGGCGGCACGTTAATGCGCAAGTTCTCTTCTACATAATTATAATTGAGGTCCATCTTCAATTTATAATCTTTTAACCGGGGCTCATCCGCACATACAAGACCTGGGAAAACCCTGGCTTGCGCGTATTTGCTCACGTCTACAAATTTCAAGCTGGTATCCACTGTAACAGAAGCTATACCTCCGTCACCGGGCGTACCATCCTGAAAAGCCCATCCGTCTTTTTTGACACAACTAAAGGATAAAGCCGTCAGCACGATTAAGGCTCCTATAAATTTTAGTGATATAATTTTATTTGTCATTGTAAAACTTTTTTATAAATATCCATCCGATTTTTGATCTTGTTCTTTATCCGCCGCTAATATCTGAATATGTCGGCACCCAAATTTTTCCGTCAAGTCCCCATGAATCAGGAACAATTATGCCATACCACAAATAAACCAGGTTCGCTATATCTACTGAATTTGGAACAGTTCTGTAAACCTCTTCGCTAATATCCGGACAAATCTGCGTACTCAATTCTGTGAAACTTACCGAATTCAATTGATCCACGGTCAGGTCATGGCCCTTTCCACTAAAATCAGTCATTTTTTTAGTCCCGGATACAGATGTTGCCGGCCAGAATCCTAAAAGATTGTTTTTATATGGATCGTCGGCAGCAATATTAATTTTGCAAAAGTTGGAAGCAATATATTCTGCGGTTAAAGCTTCATTATAAATCCGCAAATCCGTTACAAAATAACCGACCGGATTTGAACCACGGGAATCCTTAATAAAACCGACTGTTAATGGCGCGGGGCTATTAATATTCCCTTTGGCGGCTATATCTGCGGAATTACCGCTGTACACGCCATCTGTATATGTGTACACCATTCTTTTAGCACCTTCCTGGCGAATAACCGCTGTCAAAGTATGCCATTTGTCATCAGAAACTGTTGCCCCTTTGACCTGCGTATTTCCCTGCCCTACCTGACCAATATTGATCTGCCATAGATTTCCTTCCAGGAAGAAAACCCAGCCTGGTTTTCCACCTCCAAATCCATCTCTTTTTCCTAAAAATGCAGGGTAATTATAATTGCCCGTTTTAAATTTCACTTTACATGAAATGGTATAGCTTCCGGTTGCACCAAAATCAAACGTATTACCTGCGTTCAAGGCCTCAGCCTTGCTGGCAGCATTATTCCCATCATACAACGGAGAAGTTCCGATGTACGGAATGATCGTACCCGGACGTGTAGGATTTAAGCTATTGAAGCGGGGATTGAAGGCGAAGAAAAAAGTATTTCGCCTGGAATCCTGGTAGGCATTCCGGATTGCACCCGCCGGATCTTTTGCGACATTACTCCCTTTATTAGAAGTAATAATCACTAACCAATTTTCATCCGCATAATTTGGGCGGCCGCGTAAAGAGCTCAATATTTCTCCGATATATTCATCCGTTTTTAAAATCGCAGCCTTATAGCCCGCGTCAGTTGCACTATAACTTCCCGCAGTTCCCGCAACATCCACTTTATGGAATTGTGCCAGAACGAAGGCAGGATTTTTTGAGGAAAGTTCACTTTTTACAGCTTCTTTTACCGCCGCGTCATCTCCCGCAAAAGAATTTTTTTCTGTAGCATCAGCAGCCAAAAAATCGATCACTTCTTTATTAGCCGCAAAAGCTGAAATACGCCAATCCGGTCTTTTTTCTTTTAAATGTTTTATTAAGGAAGGATACATCGCCAGGTTATTTCCGGTAAAATCAGTTCCGGTTACCTGGTGCTTATCTGCCTTTACACCGGTTAATATGTTACTCCATCCTTTTGCATTAGACATACCGGTGGTTGTATTATAATCGGCCAGCGCGTCGTAAGAATGAATCGCAAAATCCGCAAGCAAACTTAAATTACGCGGTTTTGCTGCCAGAACCTCAGTACCGACAGCCCCATCCACTATGATCAGGAGGGTTTTACGTTCGCCTTTACCAATGACGCTAGAATCTGACCCCGCATTTTTAAGGGTATTTTCGAAATCCTTATTGCAGGAAAACATCATCATGGAAACGACTGCGGCACCTAAGAAAATGCCCGTAAATTTTTTATTGAAGAGAGTCCGTTTTTTCATTTCTAAATTTTTTATTTTATCAGTTTTCCATTCTGAATTTTACAATATTTCCAACCTGCCTGTTATCAAATCGATCAAATGAACCGTATAAAATAATGGCTGGTGTTCCGGTAGAAGTAGTGGTTTCTTTAAAATTATTAATCACGCCTCTGAACAAACCTGTATTGTTGTAGCCGGCTGCGAGAGTACCATCGGAATTTAAAATAAGCAGACCTTCACGGGTGATAGAACCATATTTAGAAAAACTTCCCGATACGATGATCTTTCCATTATTCATTTGTCCGGCAAAATTTGGCACACCATCGATCACCCCAAAATTAAAAGTTGGGATAATTGCGCCGTTTTCATTAATCATCACAACGCCATTTACCTTCTGTCCGTTATAGGTTTTGAAATTCCCTGTTACTAAAATATTCCTTGTGGTTGTATTCTGCACAACACGCAGGATATCATCATCGGCACTACCGAGGAAAGATGTATTTACTGAACCATCCGTTCCATTAATCCGTACAATATGACGGGCTGCTTTATTATGAAACGTGGTGAAGTTTCCAACGGCTAACAAATCACCATTACTCAATTGAATCGCGTCGTACATTGTTCCATTGGCACCTGAATAGCTTTCTTTCGTAGCAAAATTAAAATTGAAACTTGAATCAAAGGCACCGTTTTCTTTCATCCGCACAAGCTGTTTTGTTCTAACATAATCATATTGAAATCCATCAATACTGGAACGCTCATAAAAGGTACTTACGTGTGAAAAGAAATTTCCTATAGCGGTTATACCCTTGGTAGTACTGTTATAAAATATTTTTCCTATATTTCCCATGACACCACCGTTAAAAGCCGGCACCCATGCTTTATCTAAAGGTGGAGTACCTATAATATCTACTAACATAGAGTCCACCGTTCCGTTCTGGTTGATGCGTGTGATACTGTTGACGTTCTTGATCGTATCATATTGACCAAAAGAACCTGCGATAATATATTTACCATTATCTACCGCTAAAACAGTATTTATCGTTCCGGCAATTCCTTCCTTACCTACATTAAACTGACTTGTAGTGGCACCTGCTCCTCTATAAGCTAAAGAAGATTTTAAGAGGATAGCCATACCAGGAATCTTCACATTCGTTTTCGCCTGGTTTTGATAATCATTGAAGTAGCCACTGATAACATAATTTGACCCATCCCAATCCATCATTTCATATATAGGTCCGTTAGAGCGGTATAAATCCGGATTAAATGTAGGATCGATCATGATCTTACCCCGTACTGTAAAAGTGGGTCCGAAATAATATTCATTTTCAATTAAAATGGATGATCCACCCGTGCTTGAATTTTCAGGAATTTTCACTGTAACCGTATTTTCTGTTACAGCTATCACCTCTGCTTTTGTCTGGTTGATAAAGAACTCAAATTTTCCGGTTTTATCCTTTAAGCCTTTTACCTTAAAAACCACTTCAGAGCCTTCTGTACCAATAGCCGGACTGGGATTTCCATCCAGAAATTTTACCAGGGCTTCGGGTGGATCCGGATACACATCTACCGGTTCAATTTTTGTTTTATGACAGGAAAGCAATAAGGCCGGTATTAACAGGCAAAACCACCACCGGGACTTCCGCAATGAGCTATTTATTTTTAAGTTGGTCATATTTTATAAAATAGAATTTTAATAATATTAATTGTAGAATTATGGCACTAATCCTGCGGAGTAAGCATCTTCAAAAAAGTCCACCGGGGAAAATCCAAAATAATGATAGGGATATGTTAACACATGCACAAAGCCATTCGTTGGCGCAATATTCACAGAAGCTACATAGGCGGGGTACCAGCTTGTAAAATCACGCGGGGCACTGGCTGAAGGGATAAAGGAAAGCTGCAGATGCCTGTAACCTGCATATTTCACACCGCCGGCATCCTCATAAATAACACCTACATTCATCAATAATCCGTCATAAGATGCGTAGATCTGTCCCGGATAGGCCGACAAATTATCGATATCTATCTGGCGAAAATCATTCATTTGCTTTTTGCCTTTAAATACATAGCGGGTAAGTTGACGGCGCCATACTTCCGGTTTTATTTGTTCCAGCCTGGTCACTAAAGGTTTCCCCAGTTGTCCCAGCACTTGATTTACAAATGCTATTGTTCTCTTAATACTTGAATCTGCCGGGGCAAAAAAGGTGATGTCTTCTTTCTTAAAAACATCTTCCATACCGGCCAGCTTGATCACTTTAACAACTGAATCAAAATATTCCGGTTTGGCTTCAAGGTATTGCATCACGGTGCCATTAAAGTTTGGAGTATGTACTCCGGTATCCTCATAATAACCTTTTTTACAGCCCATGGTAAATACAACCATCGCCATGAAAGCACCTATTATTATTTTTTTATACTGCATGTATCTAAATTTTCTTTTTCTTTTAGCTGAATGATTTTTTTATCTCCAGTAACTATTCAAAACAATGTTCGGATTGTTCACCCGTGCGGATTCGGCAATCGGCCACGTCCAGGCACCATCTTTAAACTGCTGTACAGAGCAATGGTATCCATATTTATAATCCTGATCGATGATCCTTTTCGTGCGCACCACATCATACCAGTAATGTCCTTCTCCCATCAATTCACGGCAACGTTCAAAGAATATATCGTCCAGTAACTTTTTTCCGGAAGAGGTGAAAGGAGCTGCTCCCGCCCTGGCTCTAACGAGATTAGCAACTGCTTTGGCACCAGCTTCATCCCCTAAATGAGCTAAGGCTTCTGCCTGCAAAAGCATGGCACCGGAAAGACGGAAAACAGTCTGGTTATCATCCGGGTTCACATCCTCTGCCGTTTGATTGGCATATACGTTTGCAAATTTGAGCATGAGGAAAGTTCCATCGCTTTTATACATAGAAGCTGTCTCAAACCAGTTCTCTTTTCTCTTGTCAGGTTCCCCTTCAGGATATAATTCGCGCATGAAATCTTCGCGGTAATAAATATAACTACTCTTTATCTGGATATTTTTATAGGGAGCACGTAATACATTATCTGAATACGCAGACCAGCCAAAAGATTCTCCATAGTTTACATTTTGCGGAATTTCAAAAAGACCTTCTTTTGTACGCCCTTTAAATATGGCCCTTGTTTGTTCGAGAGGTAATAAAGTATAAGCTCCACCATTTTCATTCAACAGCTCTTTTCCTGACTTAGCTACTTCCTCATAATATTTCGTCGCATTCGCCGCGTCAAAACCTGCCAGCCACATATTTATCTGCATATTCAGAACAAGCGCAGATCCACGCATTGCACGGACAGCAATAATAGCCGGATCATCATATGTCCAGGGTAAACCATCCTTGTACTTCATCATATCGGCGCTTAGGTTTTTCAATACTTCCACCATAGGCATTCTTGGAAGAGGTTCCGTATTATAGGCATTTGTATAATAGGGTACATCTCCATACATCCGTACCATAAAGAAGTAGGTGAGATTGCGCATGAATACCGCTTCCCCTTTGTACCTGCCCTTCTCTGCATCTGTTAATCCCGGTACATCATCTACTCTTTCTACAGCTATATTTGCAGCTGCAATCACTTTGTAAAACCGATCCCATTGAGCGAAACGCTGGTGATTAAATACATCGTAATAATTTCCGGCTCCACCTTGAGACATGATTCCACGGATATTATTGCCGGCCAGTTGTAGAAAATAGGTTCTAAAGGATGCAAAACTACTGGGCTGGATGGGGGCTCCACGGAAATCCCCTGTATAAACGAAGAACGGAAATTCATCATTGCCCGGTGCCGCTCTCATATTGGAGCGGAAAGTGGCCTGGCGAAACAAGCCATAAAGTCCATTGGTATATTGTTCCACATCCTGCTTTGATTTCCAGAAATTATTTCCCGACAAATCGTTGGGAGGATCCAGACTCAGGAATTTTTTACAACTTCCAAAAGTGAGGATCATTATGGCAAAAACGCTTAGAAATACTATTTTTTTCATGTGCTCTTTATTATATTTTTTATCATCTGCCGGAGGCAAATAATGAATGCTATCTAAAACTGGATACTTAAGCCAATCGCATAACTTCTTGCATTTGGATATCCGCCTGAATTATCTCTTCCCAACTGGGTAACCAATTCAGGATCCGGTCCGCTGTATTTAGAGAAAGTATACACGTTATTGGCTGTAACGGACCAGCGCATTTGCGTCATTCCAAATTTCTTTATGGCATTCTTATCTACATTATAAGCCAGTACGATGTTATTTAATTTCCAGTAAGAACCATCTTCCAGGAACAATGTCTGGTTATTGCGGAAAGGTTGTAAGGTACCAGCTCTTCTAAAATCAAATGGATTTGGATACGTTGCATTAGCCGATCCATCTACCTTTCCTTGCTGGGATGGTTTCCAATAATCAAAATTTCCGATGGGCAATAATGAATTGGCTGAAGTAGGATTGGTATAATTCTGGAACATTCCTGCCATGGAACTATTCAGCAAATCACGGTCAAGCGTGTACGATACATTCACACTTAATTGCCAGTTTTTATAAGAAGATAAACTGGAGATACCCCCTGTGAGCAATGGAGAAGGATTTCCGATCGGCTGCAAATCCGCGTCATCTATTATATAGTCCCCGTTAATGTCCGTCCATCTTGGATCGCCACCCTGGAAATAGAATCCTGATCCGTAACCCAATTGTTGTGGAAGACCCGTTGCTATATTAATCGGAACATCGGCACTGCTGGCATAAACACCTTGTGTATGATATAATAAATTGGACCGTACATTACGACCAATACGTTGGATCACGGGTACCTGAACACCCTGCTCATCTATTCTGGTCACCATCTGGCGCAAGCCATTTGGTAATTGAGTGAGTACATCCCGGTTGAGACCGCCTACCAATGAAATGGTTGATTGTATAGGATTGGTTGGTTTGAGTAATCTCAATCTTACGCTAAAATCCAACCCATAATTTACCAGGCTAACAGCGTTTGCCTGTAAGGTTTTAAATCCATTTATGTCTGCAAGTTCTACACCCACAACCTGGTTATCGATCGATCTGTAATACGCATCGAACGTGGTTTCAATTTTTCCATTAAATAGACCAAGGTCAAATCCGAAGTTTGATTGATTTTGCGTTTCCGGTAAAAAATTGGTATTGGGAACAGTTCTGTAATCAATAAATACTGTCGGTGTATTATTGTATTGTGCTCCGGCATTATATCTTCCATATACATCAAAGATGCTACCTGTTGGTTTAATATTTCTACCCCAACTTGCACGCAATGAACCATATGATAACCAGTATGCAGTATTAAACCATTTCTCCTTTCCAAAATTCCAACGCGCACTGATAGCCGGATTTTTTGTGTAACCTTTAGAAGGGCCGTTTGTGGATAAACCATCAAATCGGTAACTGATATCAAAGACATACTTCTTATCGTAGTTATAGGAAAACGAAGCTCCATATCCGTGCTGGCGCGTATCCTTAATATTTTCAAGCGTTCCACCACGTGAAGCATTCCAATTATATCCGATAGGGCCTTCAATCTGGTCACCGGCGGTTTGTCTCAATAATATAGCATTTGCCTGGAAACCATAAGAATTGATTTCGTTAAAGGCATATCCGCTAAAATTATGAACATTATTGATCGTCTTTACAAAGTTGATTGTTGAGCGGTCGTAAATGGTGTATGTTCTGTCGGAATAGCTATACGCTTCTGAAGAACCTGATTTTAAAAAAGACGGCACAAATCTATCTGACGTTCCTGAAGCATAATTATAACTCAATATATTGGTAACGCGGATACCCTTTACGATCTCATATTGCAGATCAAGACTGGTGGCTATGTTGGCTGTTTTATTATCGTTACGAATGTTGGCAGCTGCCAGTGTCGCATTGTTTTCAGAAAATAAGGATGGAGGAGGAAGTAAAGAAGATGTATTTTCATTTTGTGCCAGACCGGTTTGCGTTAAGCCCACGCCACTTCCATTTTGTTTTTGTCCTAAGGATCCGGTTAAACTTACGACCATTTTAAACTTATCTGTTGGAGAATATTGTGCATTCATCCCTAAAACATATCGTGTAAAACCTGTGTTTTCTATAATTCCATTATTATTTTGAAAGTTCATATTGGTTTTATAATTGAACTTCTGATCTCCACCTAAAATACTCAGGTTATGGTTCTGATTCACAGTGGTGCGATAAAAGTAATCCTGCCAATTGGTTGAATTATTATAAAAGGGATTGAGGCTATCCGATAAAAACGGTGTTCGATTAATTAATGCCTGCGCTCCAGCTAAAGTTGTATCATAGGAAAGAATATTTTTAATACGCAATAAACGTTCT
>JBBSUB010000124.1:0-12402 GCA_038235345.1 Chitinophagales bacterium | reverse complement strand
CATGAAATTATTTTTCTTCAGTTTTCTATTTATTAGTTTCCAATCCTTTTCGCAAACCACTGATAGTAATTATCTTTCCCAGAAAGAAGTCAAAAAAGCGGTGGATCAGATTTCAAAATTTATCCGGAAACAATCCATCGTTACAGACTCTTTAAAATGGCGGGAAATAGACCGGGAAGTAGAACAAATTTCCACCACCGTGAAATCAAAAGACGACCTGGAAAAGATCAACAATTATTTCACAAAACAATTAAGAAAAGCCGGCGATAAGCATTCATTTTTCCTGACAGGAAAGCGGGTGGACAAAATCAAGAGTGAGTCACAGGAAGGCAAACAAGCCGAAAGCAGGTATTTAGAGAATGGTGTGGGGTATATTAAAGTACCTGCCTTATTGACTTTTGATGGTGAAAAAGATAAGCATTTTGCAAATAATATCCGCAGGCAAATACAAACATTAGACACGGAACATATGATCACTGGCTGGGTAGTGGATCTACGACATAACACAGGCGGTAATATATGGCCTATGCTCGCAGGACTCAATGCTTTAATAGAGGATGGAATAGTTGGATATTTTGTCTACCCGGCCTCCAAAAAAAATATTGCCTGGAAATCTACCAACGGAAACATTACGTTTACTGGTCTTAAGGTTGATACATACAAAATTAAAAATCAGCAGGTGAAGATTGCTGTACTGATTGATTCTTTAACAGCCAGTAGCGGAGAAATGACTGCTATATCTTTTAGCGGTTTGCCCAATGTCCGGTTTTTCGGAACCCCTTCAGGAGGTTATACTACAGCAAATATCACCATCCCATTATTGTATGGAAACATTTTAAATTTAGCTGCAAGTTATGTTGCAGACCGGAATCACAAAGAATTTATGGATAAAATTATCCCGGACGAAATTGTAACATCAACCGATAAGAGCAAAGATGAAACGTTGGGAATGGCTGCTAAATGGTTAGGTAGGGAATAATTAATTTTCACTGATAGAAAGATCTTTTTAAAAAGTCCCCGCTATTTGATTCGTAACGAAACGAACCAGGGAGAAGGAGAAATCCCTTTTCTTTCTTTCATGGAAAACCATGATTATTTTAATGGAAAGCCTTAGATGAACTGTTTTCATCAATTCTAAATTTGTTACTGGCACATTTATAATTCTAAATCATATCATAGGATCATTTTGAATAAACCCAAATTAAAAATATACAAATAAACCTAAAACCATAATTATGAGTGGCGATGCATATACTATAGGTTTACCAAAAACACCCGAAGAGTATTTGGATACGGAACTTCATCCAAAACTTCATAGAATGGCTGTCCATGCAAGCTTTTCAAAACGAATGTTTTTTACTTTGCGAACAATTGCTATTATAGGGGGAGCGCTCTTGCCGATTTTAGTTTCTATCAATAAGGACGCTAAAGGCATTCAAGTCCTGGCCATTATTATTAGCATTGCAATAGCCCTTTCAATTGCTTTAGAAGAAGCTCTTAAATTCAAAGAAAAATATATCAAACTGGAAGGGTTAATAAACATTGTAAATAAACTAAAAGGGGATTTTATATCGCAAGAAAATGAATTTGCAAACCTGACAGACCAACAGAGGATTACAAAGTTTGCTTCTCTCAGTAGTAGTATCATTTTAAATTCTCAAAATAGTCTTTTGGAAGCCTTTAGTAATATGGGATCACCAAAGAAAAAAGATGATTAATTCTTAAAGACCGATGCATCTGTATAATAAATTAGCAGCATGTTTTCCGATTTTATACCTGGAAATCTAAAGCATTTCTGACGCCTTCCCCTTTTTTCGTAATTAACCCCAATGTGCAATAAACTATTTTAAACAATTGCTTTTACAAAGATTCACTGCGCATCGGCATTTTAGATCATTTCCCTATTTCACTTCCGCCAAACCTCTCGTTAACCAACCCCTTTTACTCGCTGTAGCAATCGCATAAGGCGTAATCCAGAATAAAGCGAAGGTGTATAAAATACTATAAGAATACACCCAAAAAGATTCCGACAATTTATAGCGTTTTGCGTAAAATAGCATTGGAAAACTGGACACGATCAGAATTCCAAAAAGTGTTGAACTTAAGAACAAAACCGGGTGCATCACAATAAAAAACAGCATAAATAAAATGAACGGATAGCTCATAATAATCCGAAGTGACTGACTGATAAACAAAAGTCTTGCCCCTGATGTGGCACCCTGTCTGAACTTCGTAAAAACATATTTTGACATGGCAATATTCTCCCGCACATTGCTACGCCCCCACCGGATAAACATTTTATACAGTCCTGTATAATCTTCCGGTACATTGGTATAAGCAAAGGCATTCCGTTGGAAAAGAACTTTATGACCTTGTTTTAAAATCATGTTCGTCATGGCGCGATCTTCTCCAATATCGGATGGTTTTCCCATAAAGGTTTGATTGATCCATTCCGGCAGACAAGCAAACACCGCTGTTCTGCGGTAAGCGGCCAGGGCACCCGGTGTGCATAGCACAGAATTCAGACTACTTTCTGCCGACCGCACAAACTCAAAACTCAAGACAAAACTTACATCCAGCATTTTTGGTAAGAGTGCTTTTTTAGTATTTAATACCCGGATATTTCCTGCCACAGCACCACAATCTTCATCCACGATAAACGGGCTGACCAGGTTTCTAAGCGTATTCGGTTTTACAATCGAATCACTATCTACGGTTACAAAAACATCTCCTGTTCCTACATGGAAACCACGATAAAGAGCATGACGTTTTCCCTGGTTATTTGGCTGTTGGTATATCTCCACGCGATTACCTAAAATATCTTTTGCCTTTTGCATCCAGGCCCAGCTATCATCTTTACTGCCATCATCTATAGAAAGTATCTGCAATTTTGCACCAGGGTAATCACTTTTAGCCAGGCTCATCAAGGTGTCAAAAACCTGTTTGCCCTCGTTATATGCAGGCACAATAACCGTGCAGGTCGGCAGTTCTGCATCCGTAACGGAAGCAATCGATTTATACCTGAAATATCTATAAAGCTTAAACAGGAAAAACCCGGCATTAAACAAAAACAGGATAGTAGCTATGACTAAAAAAGCATGACTTAACGTAGAACTGAGGCGCTCCTCACGGAATTTCGCGAAGTCATTATTCAAAAAGAAAACAAGGGCAGCAGCGCCAAATAACAGGATAAATGTACCGGTTAAAACAAAAATAGCCCTGGGATTGGAAGATTGTTTTTCCTTTTTCTGATTTGTCTCAATTTTGATTTCATTGGTATGTTTAATAAATTCCGACGTTTTAAATCCGGGAGTCTTTCGTAACGTTGGATAATTGAATTCCTGTACCGTAATTTTTTTCATGTTAGGGATCTTAGATTTTTAATAGGATTGCCGTGTTTAGGCAAAATCTTTGCCAACCCGATGTCCAGGGCGAAGACCTCCCTTAACATATTCAGATTTGCAACGAATTAAAAAAACCTCCTCTTTTAAGGATTGTTATTACCTGAAAGGGAATACAGCAAAGCCTTTCATAGGTCTCTGTCCAACAAGACTATTTTAGAATACGTCTTTTTTTTAAGATGTTTCTATAGTTATTTTCTGACTGGTTATTTTAACAAAGAAGTTCCATCTATTTTTTAAAACCTAAAATTTTCTCATTGAAAAAAACAAAAAATAAATGAAATTTTTAAAAATATTCCGATCGGAACAAACTAAAAATGGATACTATATCAGCACCATATATTGAGAAATTTTGACAAATAAAATAGCATATTCTGCAGCAACATTGAAAATCCAAATCAGGCTTTTGTCATCTTATAATTTCGTTCTGAAATTTTAAAAAATTACACAACATAAGGTAACGCAGGAACTTAAAGACTATTTAAATTTTGATAATGAAAGAAGGAATCTAAATATCATTGACTCTTTCGTAAATAGTATTTTGAAGTGTGGAACCATGGAAGATGCTGATTTACTTTAGAAGAATATATAATGGATCCATTTTATTTTGATCACGCTTATTAATAAAAATTACCGTAGCTGGTACATTATAATTATTATACGTTTTCCCTTTTTTTTGAAAAAGCTCCACAATCAAATGCGGTCACATTTAATTAAAAATAAAATCGTTTGAGACCGGACTTTTTCGAAGAAAAATCCGGAATACTTTTTTTTTAGAAAAATGGATACAATGCCGCACGGAAAAATAAAAGGGAAACAGCTTTTATTGCCATTTCCCTTCACATTAAAAATCTGTTACATCATTTTAAAAATCCTTAATCGCATAACTCAAATCCATTACCTCTGCTTCTCCATTTAATTGCCCCTTAATAATACTTGCTCCTGCAGCACTTCTGTACCCACCTGCACAATGCACGATGATTGGTTTACCTGTAGGCACTTCCCCTACTCTCTCCCTTAATTCTGGTAAAGGAATATTAAGTGCATTTTCAAATACCTTTTTTGATTTCACTTCCGAGGCATTGCGGATATCCACAATGGTATAATTTTCCGGATGTGCTTTAAAAGCCTCAAGATTCACCTGTTCTTCTGTTTCACCAGCAATATTTTTCGTTACAAAGGCACCTGCTACCTGGCCCTCATATCCGATGGAAGCCGTTCTGGAAATCAATGATTTCAGCGCCTCTTTGTTCTCACCAATCAGGTAGAATTTCTCCTCGGGAGAAACAATGCTGCCCAGCCAAGTTTCAAATTTCGTATCATTCATCAGGTTGATCGATTTTGAAATATGTCCTCTTTTAAAATCTTCCTGATCGCGGGTATCAATAATGATTGCATCATCCAGGTTTTCCGGAAGTGATTCATGAATCACAATCCCTTCAATAGATGATAAATAACCGGGAGCACCTTTTTTATTCAGGGTAACACTATTGGTAAAATATTTCGGCACAAAAGGTTGGTTCTCCAAAATTTCGTGCTCAAACTCCTGCATCGTAATATTTTTCAGACTCCAATTCGTAGCCTTTTCTGCTCCAATGGTACTCACATTAGCAGCACTTAATCCTTTACCACAGAGACTGCCGGCTCCATGTGCCGGATACACCAATACATCATCCGGCAGGGGCATCAATTTATCGCGCAGCGAATGATACATCTGCCGGGCAAGTTCCTGGCGTGTCGCCGTAAGGGCTCCGGCGGTTTCTCTTAAATCAGGACGGCCGCAATCACCAATGAATAAAGTATCACCGGTAAAAACTGCTTTTTCTTTTCCATTCTCATCCAACACCACTACACTGATGCTATCGGGCGAATGGCCGGGAGTGTTGAGTGCTTTAAGAGTTGTTTTTCCAACTTTAATCGTATCTCCATCATCAAAAGAGTGGTGTTCATATTCTGCTCCCAATAATTTGCTGACATATATTTTGGCACCGGTTTTTTCAGCGATCTCCTTATGACTGCTGACAAAATCAGCATGCGGATGCGTTTCAATGATCGCTGTAATTTTTGCTCCTTCCTTTTCCGCCAAATCATAATAAGGTTGCGGATTACGGGCCGGATCTACCAGGGCTATTTCCCCGTCACTGATAAGCGCATAGGCATAATGCGCTAAAAACTTGTCTTCAAACTGAATAATATCCATGATGTTCTATTTTTTTTATTATAAGGGGACTATTTTTAAAAATGTCCCGTTTAAGAAATTCTCCCCTCATTTGGGAAGTTTACTATTGCAAATTTAATTTTATAAAAATGAATAATAAAATTGGTTTCGAAAAGAGAATAGTTGTTCTATAAACAAAACCCCGGGAAAGCCCGGGATTTTGAAAATCAAACTAAAACTGGAAATAGGTATCCTTCTTAACACAAGTAATTTTAAAATTGTTGTTACAAGGTTAATATCGGCGGCGGCGGCCTCTGTATCCAAAAGAAAAACTATTGTATGAAGGTAGAAGGTTGTAGGTAAAAGCTTTGAGCATCGAGCTATGCGCCATGAGCCATTCAGCCATTCAACCATTTAGCAGTTCAACCATTTAACACCTTACTTTCCACCCGGATATTTGAACTTTTTAAAGATCGATTTCACTTGTTTACTTACATCTTTACTGGTAAATTGTCTATCGTTCAGATCACCCGTAGCCCAACCCTGCCAGATTAATTTATTGGTTTTTGCATCAATCATATTGACTGTTAATTCCCCCTCTCTAAAAGGAACGTCTTTTGAACGCATACCAACAAGACTGGAAGGAAACCACAGGCTATAAATACGTCCGCGGCGATAGATATATCTGGAAAATGGGTAGGAATAGATTGGCGCATCCTCTACACGATGCCCATGCTTTACGGCAATGATATAATCCATCAATACATCCGGATCCATTTGTGTTTCCTGCCAACCCTTACCCGTCAGCTCCATGGTTACAGCGTTTTTAATGTTGTTGTCAATAATTTCATTATTTGAACGGTCACTCTTTTCATTTCTTCCCATGTTTGCCCAGGCAAATGTTTTGTAATTATTAAAATTAATACCGGACAACTGGGCTGTATGGCTCGTAACATTACACCCGGCAAGAGTGAAGGCTGCAGCAATGAAAAAGAACATTGATTTAAAAATTGAGTTTTTCATCGTCTTAAAATTTACATTGTAAAAAAATCCGACATAAAACTACTGTGGATAAAAGGCCAGAAAAAGGTAAAATCGGCAGGCAGGCAAAAGTTATCGACTGGCGAGGAACAAGATTGGGTGAGTTAATAAGCAATCATAAGTATGACCGAATAAAAATTACAAATGGACCAACATTTTTATTTATCGGTATAAAACAAACTAAAATATACAAACTGCCTTCTGGTCTATTTATAAATCAAGATAGTATAATCTCCAAAACAGAAAATGAAGACTGATTTCTCCGGCAAATTTATATCGATTAAAAAAAGCTTCAAATCGGAAATTTGATTTGAAGCTTTTAATAATTAAATGAGATCATTGAATTTTTTAAAACACTCGTGCAAAGTAATATACTCCTCCATCAGTATCTACCTGCAAAGCAATAGCCTTAAATCCGTTATACATTTCTACAAAATAAGCGTCTTGAGCCTGAAATTGAGTATTAAATAAAATCATATCCGTAAGGTTATTTTCATTATCATCCAGGTATAATACGTTGACGGGCTCATAATCTTTATATTTTTTAGCAATGAACTCCCTGGATTTTGCGGGAAGATCGAGGTAAGTTTTCTTTTCGGTAGTGGCTACAAGTTTTGAATTATCGTCAAAAAAAGCCGCTGTCTTTTGCCCATCTTTCATAAAATCAAATTCGTCGAAATTATTCAATCTTTCTGAGCTCAAAGGTTTAACATGGAGGAATATCGTTTCAAAAGCCTGAGTGGAATTATAACTGACTTCATTCCCTTCCAGTTTCCTTAATTCCTTTCTTGCCTTCAGTTTATCAGACTTTCCACTTTCACCCATTTTTTTATCTGCTTTAATTTCTGATTTCAAACTGGCAGTATTCGACTGCGCGTTACCTGGTGTTGTTAAGCCAAAACAAACAACCGAAAGAAAAAGTATCTTTTTCATGATGTTTACATTTAAATTTTAATAAATTATTTGTCTTTACATTCCTTTAGTAAATGTAAATTCCTGCATAATACCTTCAAAGGCAAAATCGGTGAACAGGCAAAAGGAATCGATGTACATGAAAAGGCAAGGAAGGGATGGCCGCTTATTAAAGAGAATCGTAAAATCTCCCAAATGAGACACTTAAAAATATTTTATTAAGGTATGGGCAAGGATGTCTGTTTCTCCATTAAAATGATGGCCGCCGGGCAAGACAAGATTTGTGTACTTATTTATCCTGATCCTGCTTACCGGAAAATCGCTCTCATCATCACCAAAAATAGTCACAATCTTTTCATCAGTCAGCTTATTGATTTCTGCCGGCACGTCCATATTCCTTTTAGCAGCGTAGCCAAATATATCAGTCATATGAATCTCAAAATCAGTGGTGGCCGAAGGAGAAATTAAAATGGTGCTTCGAATTTTGATCCTTAAAGAGGACGGAAGTTTCTGAATAATAAACGGCAAAACATCTGCTCCAAATGAATAACCAACCAATACCAAATCCTGGTTTTGACGACCATTAAATTCCTTTTTCAAATACATGCCTATATCCAAAGCAGACTGCTCAGGCGTCTTCTTATGCCAGAAATAAGACTTAGCATCAACCGCCGTTACCGAATAACCTGAAGAATGCAATACATTACACAAGTCCAACGAAAACCGGTTGAAGCCTCCGTCACCACTGATGTAAAGCACAAAAGGATTTTGAGCATGGCTTCCCCACTCTTTTACCGGCAACTCCCCGCCTTGCGCCCATACATTGAATACATGCAGAGGAAGAATTAGAACGAAAAAAAGTTTCTTTTTCATGGCTTCATTATATTATTTAAAACAACCGGCAATCGGACCAGGTCAAAATCATTATCATACACCAGGTATTTATTCTCCCAGAGAGAGGCATATTTTTCTTTAAACTCTCTCAACCCTTTGTAATGCTGGAAACGTTTTATTTTATCTGCTGCCATTTTAATGATCTGTTCTGCGGCATTTTCCGGATTCCCCAAACCCGACATCGGTACCATTCCTAAATTCAAAAATAATTTTCCTTTTTCTTTCGCATATTGAATTAATTCAATGATGAGTCCATCCATGGCAGCTACCGGTGCATCATTTGTTTTTCTGATAAGGTCATAGGTACATTCATCATCCGCAAAATCAGGAATAATATTCAGGAAAGCCTTTATCTCGCCGTTTTCATCCTGCAGGGTAATGATATCCTGGTGTTGCAATTCAGCTTCAGAAAACATCCCCTGAGAAAAAACAAGCTCCTTTACTTCATAACTTTTTAACCATTCATCGGAAACATTTTTCAATAATGCTATAAATTCCGGCGTATGAGGTGCACGTTCAATACTGGTACGATATCCTTTTTTTTGTAGGCTGTTCAGGCCATTCCGCAAAGAGCCTTTTTCTTTTCCTGAAAGAGAAAAATTCTTTATTTCCAGGATCGCCTCCTGGCCAATCAAAATTTTCTGCTTTCTTAAGATATTAAACCAGGGAATGTTGCTTTCATCTACCCGATAAAAAGCAGGAATCAATCCCATCTTCCTGCAATGGTGATCGAACTCAGCTAAGACACTGAGCTTATTTTCCTCTTCACATACGGGAGATTCCAGCACTACGGCATAGCCACCGGAAATGCGATAGGCAAGAAATGCTTCATGAATATCTGAAAAGAAAAAAAGCTTATCCTTATAAATCTTAAAATAATCATTGGCAGAATTACCAAATTGACTTAATAAAAATTTTGCTCTCTCCACCTGTGAGGCGTTTACGGTGTGTTTATTAAAATTTGGTTTGATAAAGGTAAATAACAGGAAACTCCAGGTGAATATTCCGAGTACCCGGATTAAGGCAATAAATTCATGACCAAATTTTGTCTGCGGATGCAGGCTGCTATCCTGCAAGAGAAAAAAACTATTCATTGTGTGTCTTAAGGATTGCCTCCAGCTAAAATCAACGCCGAAATGCTTTACGTCAATAAAATAAAAACTGATAAATCCGAACAATAGCACAGCCAAAAAACTTAACAAGGCAGTTTTTATTCCTGTCTGCATCCATTTATTGCTACTTCTGATCCGGTATTGGGAGGCAGTCATTAGTAAAATAATGACCGTTACAGCAGCTAAAATTGCTTCCTCATAATCCAATGCTTTTGTCAGATGCCCGATCAATGAAAATACGGATAAGGTCAGGGCGATCACCCAGGCATTTCGTAAACCCCGAAACAGAAAAGCGGCTGTAACTAACAGGGAAATTCCAATAAATAAGACTAAAACATGCGAAGCCGTGGTCGCTTCCATTGGAATATATTTATGAAGCAGCCTCAAACGCTGATGTATGGGCGGAGTTACAGACGATAAGATATTGACCAGGCCAAGAGAAAAAGTAAGTATAGCGGGCGAAAGCCGGAGAAATAATTCTTTTCCCCGCCAGGCAAAAGCAAAAAACCCGGCAGCCAGCGGTATCCAAAATTCTGCAAGTCGAAATAAAATAGTGACTGAAAGCGCATCAGCGGGAGAATAACCAAATTGGCCAAGAGCATATACCATAGCCAATTCCACAGCACCCAGTCCTTTTAAAAATGGGGAAATAACCATCATTAAAACGGCAACGATATACGTAATAGCAGCCACGCCAAATGAAGCGGGCAATCCCAGGGCATACATGGCCAAATACACGTACAACATTCCGCTTATCTCTACTCCTAAGGAATAAAGAACCGCGCCGGCGAATCTTCTTCCGTTGACATTTGCGGCAAATAACTCATCAATAAATGGGGTAAATGCAGGAAGTTTTGCATCAAGGAATTTATATAAAACTCCTCTCTGCCGGATAGATCGGGCAACAAGAACCAAACCGGCTATGATTAAAAAAAGAATGATCAATCCAATCCAGGCATTCCCAAAAAGACCGTTTGAAAAAACAGCAAAAATAATCACAGGTAGTCCTGCGATAAACACGGTTAACAAACTTGCGAAGGCAAACAGGCCACTCGCCTGGTGTACCTGCATTTTACTAAAGCCTGATTTCCTTATTTCCGAAGGTGAATAAGCCAAAGAAGTGATACTTCCGGCAGGAAGAAAAACGCCGATAAAGTTTCTCTTCAGAAAAAGAGCGATCGCATCCCGCCACTTTAGGGAAAGATTGATAGAAGCAAAGCTTTTCCTGTATAAACCACCCTGGAAAAGGGTACAAAGAATAATCGCCGGAATCCCTAACGCCAGCCACATTGTATTTGCTTTTTTCAAATTCGGAATAATGGTCGCAAGCTCCCTTCGTTCACTCCGGAAAAAAAATATGGCCAACAACAAGAACAAGACTGCCAAAATTTGCTGCCAATAAACTTTACGGGAAATGAATTGAAAAGTATTTTTTAAAACGGAATTCATCTTTGAATAATTATTATAAATAACGTGGTACAATTTAAATACCAAACCCCTGTTGTTACCAGGGGTCTATTTTCAAATTTAAAATACGGTACTATTCTCACTCTTTCATTCATTATTTATACATTTTTGAATTCTTTTTGTAGGCATGGGCAGAATCCATCATAGTTCCATTGGAATGCATCCTGGATCTATTGGAATGCATCATCGTTCCATTAGTATGCATCTTGGTTCTATTAGTATCCATCATCTTCCCATTGGAATGCATCATTGTGCCATTAGAATGCATTTTAGATCCCTTGGAATGCATCATGGTTTTATTTGTACCCATCATCTTTCCATTGGAATGCATCATTGAGCCATTAGAATGCATTTTAGATCCCTTGGAATGCATCATGGTTTTATTTGTACCCATCATCTTTCCATTGGAATGCATCATTGAGCCATTAGAATGCATTTTAGTAGCAGTTTCATTCCCTGCGCTTTCCAATTTTCTATTCCCTTTATGCAAATCTGTTGTATGGATCTGCATCTGTTTATGCTTCTTTACAACCATTGTTTTTGTGGTGTCGGCTTTTTTAGTTGCTGGGGTTGTTTGCGCAAAACCAGCTGTTGATAAACCGGCAAATACAAACGCCATGATGATTCCTTTTTTCATTTGATAAGATTTAATTTTTTTTATAAATTGTTGAAGAAATTTTCTTGCATGCAAGAGATTTTGCAAGACCGTTTTTTTGCATGTAAACTCTACCCAAATTTTATAACACAAATCTACTCCGGCTTTCAGGTGTTGTAAACATTAAATCGACGAAAGGGCAATATCTATCGGTGGGTAAAACAATATTTCATCAAAAGACCACTTGTAGTTCTCTCTTATTTTTACCCTTTTAAAAACTTACCATGGGAAGGGAATATATAGAATTCCGGCGTCGGTTTCATCCGCATTAAATAAAATGTCTGATAAACATTTCCAGCCAAAATCTTCATACGCATCAATATTTGCGTTTAAAATCTATAAAGATCTCCTCACTAAAATTACCGGACAGGCATTCAATATCAACATCAACTGATGGTAAAATAAAATTTAACTCAACAACCACCCTCTAAGAAGGTGGGTTGAAAGCATCGGGCGAAGCCCTCTTTACGTCTCTGGTGGTGGAGAGAATAAATCGAAATTCCGAGTCTGGTTTTCTTCCTTTTTATCCTCCACTTCCTGATATTTCACGTATCTTTTTATGATATCTTCATCAATCCCCACCGTAGTTACAAAATATCCTCTTGACCAAAAATGATTCCTCCAATATGGTTTCTGTTTTAGGTGAGGGTAACTCTTGAATATCTTAATCGCCAACTTGCCTTTTAAAATACCCAGCAAATCTGATACTGAGACTTTAGGAGGAATTGAACACAGCAGATGAATGTGGTCTATTTGCACGTT
>JBBSUB010000123.1:0-12424 GCA_038235345.1 Chitinophagales bacterium | reverse complement strand
TTTTCGACCACCGTTTTTTCTAACGGGGTGCAAAAGTAAAACCTTTATTTTTATCCGCCAAATTTATTTCTAAAAACTTTTTTAAAACTTTTTTAGAAGGTTGAGAATCACTCCTTTGGTTTCATTTTTAATTTAAGAACTGCGCTCTTTTTTTTCAAGCGGATTGCAAAGATAAGGAGACTTTATTTCTCTTTCCTAATTTATTTCAAAAATTAAAAAAGATACTTTTTAAAACCCAATAGCAGCATACCAAACAACGAAATATCTTTTTTATTATCATCCGTTGTTACTACGCATGAGTTGCTTGTAAGTCATGAATTATCAAATCTTCAATAGATCACTTTATTCAGGAATAAGCCATGAGGGGGAACCGAAAAATTTACGTTTGTACAATCATGACTTAAAATAATCTGCTCGAATTTCTGAATGGTTATCTTCCCTGATCCCACTAAAAGCATGGTACCAACCAATCCTTTAACCATTCCCCTCAAAAATCGATTACCGGCTACATGGTAAATCAGCATATTATCCTGTCGAATCCATTCACTGACACTTAGCCTGCAGATGAAATTATTTACCTGGGTATTTCTTTTTGAAAAAGAAGTAAAATCATTATGCAGCATTAATATCGCAGCCGCTTCATTTAATGAATCAACATTTAATGTATAAGGGTAATAGAAGGCACGGTCATTTAAAAAGGGATCCTTCATACTATATATATGATAGAGGTATTCCCGCCGGATGGCATCAAATCTGCAATGAGCTGTATCTGCTACTTTAAAAATTCGCTTTACAACTATGTCCGCAGGTAAAATGGCATTTAGATTATACACTTTACGTTCCTGGTCAATAGCAGGAATATCAGTATCGAAATGAAAATAGTTCACTAAGGCATGAACACCTGCATCAGTACGGGATGACCCGGTAAGTGAAAAGTCTGCTTTGAATAATACTTGAAGGGCCTTTTCTATTTCCGATTGAATAGTAACTGCATTATTTTGTACCTGGAATCCTGAAAAATGGGTTCCTCTGTAACTTACTTCAATAAAATATCGGGACATGGCAGGCTCTGTTATTATTTTTGAATTAACGCATTAAACCTGTTTATGTAATACTCATCCTTCAATTGAGAAAGCAAGGTTGGATATCTTTCTGAATCAGAGGTATATGGGTAGGCGGCATCGAAAAACATATACCTTCCTTCATCATTTAAAAATAAGAAAGAAAGATTGCGAATTTGTTCTGTGCTGAAGCATTTTGTCTTGAAAAATTTCTTTGCAGCAAATACCATTGCATCATTATCCTTTTCAGCCGCCATCCTTTTACGTATTTTCAGAAAATCATTATTATTGGCCAGGTCCTTACAATCAGAATTCGTTGTTTTGGTAGAAACGGAAGGCACGAGAATAAGTGAGGACTCCTTACCATTCTCTTTTTCTTTTGGAACTGAATCGTCTCTGATTATAAATACCTGGCTGGCAGGTTTTTTAACCTCCTCATCAGCTATCACAACCGGGTTGCTTTTTAATTCCTCTTTTACGGGCAAGACAGTTTCCTTAATCGCTTCTTTTACAGGAGTAATAACGGTTGGAGTAATGGTGAAATCAGTCTTCTTCACCTCAGGAGCTTTTACAACTTCCCGGATGATCTTTTCAGAATTCCCGGACTCCTTTTCCTTTGGAATAAAAACCCTGATGGTATCTGAGGTATTTAAGCCTTTATCTACATAAATCATTTCACTGCCTTCTCTTCCGCGAACACCTAATATTTTTACAGGTGCGGACACTTCTTTTCCATCCTGATTGTAGGTTATAATAGATTTTGCTTCAGTTTGATTGCTTTTAGAATCTTCGCTTTTATTTTCTGTGGAAACACTGTCTTTTGATGGTTTTTCCTCTGTGACCACAGCAACCATTTTCTCTTCACTCTCCAATTTTACTTTTTCTTCGCTTTCCAATTTTTCATTGTTGCTTTCCTTTTCCACAGCCACTTGAATTGCAGGTAATTCTACGGGTGTATTCTTTTTTAATAAGGAAGAATCTTTTAAAACACTGGCAAGCATCTGAGAGAAAGGATCTTCTTTTATACCGGTATCAACTGCCACCGCAGCTGTAGTCGTCTGGGATGTAATCGGATTCAATAAAGCAAGGGTTTGCAAATTAAATAATGACCATCCCTTTTCACCTAAATTTTTTATTAAATACCCTTCACTTTTATTTTCTACGCTTATGGAAAAAGTTTCTTCAAATTCAGTGCGTGGAAATCCAATTTTGACATCATACTTTCCTTCCTTTAATTTTGGAAGTATCAGGTAGCCCGAAGTTGTAGAGCTTACAACTTTATTATTGATACGGGCATAGAAAGGCTGGTTATTCTCTGTTTGCAAATAAACAAAATAATTATCCTGCGCATTTGCAACAAAAGCACTTATAATAACACACACAATCAAAAACATTCTTTTAAATTCCATAATAAACATTATAGGCAAATCTATTTAATATAAAATTAAATAAAACTCTCTTGAAAAAATATACCATCCTTTTTAGAATCCCCTATTTTAAATGAATAGAAAAAAGCAGCTATCATGCCACGATATTGACAACGTGAACGATTAAATACAAGCATTTAAAAAGCTTTATATTTTTCCTTCTATTTATTTCCTGTTAAATAAGCAAAGAATAAAAATGTTTCAATTCAGTATAGAATCTATCTGTTTTGCAGGAAACCAAAATAAAAAGTGAAAAAAATAAAAAGTGAACTACTCTAAAAACCAACAAACTATCTTTGAGCAAATGAATTCATATCCACACGATACGGTAGTCCCTTTTAAGAATGAAAAAGAAGGTAAAAAGAAGCAGGTTGAACATATGTTTGACCAGATTGCCTTCAGGTATGACTTTCTTAACCGATTTCTGAGTGGTGGTATAGATATTTGGTGGAGAAAAAAAGCCATCAGCCAGTTAAAATCACTTCAGCCTAAAACTATTTTGGATGTTGCAACCGGTACAGGTGATTTTGCAATTATCAGCAACAAGATTTTGCATCCTGAAAAAATTACAGGGATCGACATCAGTGAGGGAATGCTTGAAATTGGAAGAAAAAAAATAATTAAAGCCGGCCTGGAAAATAAAATCGAATTATTACAAGGCGATAGTGAGGCAATTTTATTTCCTGATAATTCGTTTGATGCTGTGACAGTTGCATTTGGAGTAAGGAACTTTGAAAATCTTGAAAAGGGCTTATCAGAAATAAGAAGAGTGCTAAAACCTGGTGGCAAATTAGTTGTTTTAGAGTTTACACGCCCTCATATGCCGGTAGTAAAACAGTTGTATGGTTGCTACATGAAGTATATTACGCCAACAATTGGTAAGATTTTTGCAAAAAACAATGATGCTTATCAATATTTAAACGATTCCGTTTTTCAATTCCCCGAAAGAAAAAATTTTACTAACATTTTAAACCAATCAAACTATAGAAACGCTTTTTACAAAACATTGACTCTTGGAATATGCACGATTTATTGCGCCGAAAAATAGTTTTGATTTTTTTATTGTTTTGTACCTCCGCTTCGATGGCGCAGCTACGTCATTCTGTAAATCAGGAAAATCATGATGATAAGCCTTATCATTTTGGTATTAATTTAGGATATAACTCTTCCCACTTTTCCTTTACACACCATCCACGTTTTCTACAGTATGATTCCATAATGGGAGTGGAAAGTATCAATAGCTCCGGTGTGAACCTGGCCTGGCTGGTAAATTTAAGAATGAATAATCATTTTGATTTACGCTTGCATCCTGTTGATTTGACTTTTTCTGAAAAAGCATTTTTATATCGGGAGAAATATACAACGGATACATTTTCTACCAAAAAGGTTCAATCTATTACCCTAAGTTTTCCGGTTCATGTAAAATTTAGCAGTGACCGCATCAATAATATGAAGGTATACACGATAGCCGGCGCTAAGTTTGACTACGACCTTGCAAGCAATGCCAACGCTGAAAAAGCAGAAGACCTTATAAAACTAAAGCGATCTGATCTGAGCGTAGAAGTAGGGATTGGCTTTCATATTTATTTTCCCTTCTTCGTACTTTCCCCGGAAATAAAATTGAGCAGCGGTTTGAAAAATCTTCACAGTCGTGATGTGGATCTAAAATACTCGAATGTGATTGATAAGATCAATTCGAAGATGTTCACGTTTTCATTAACGGTTGAATAGATTCTAAGTACCCGATTTATTTTTTAGGCATCATTGACTACCTTTACAAAAAAAAGACATGGCTGATCAGAACCAACAACCTAACCAACTGAATATCGAAATTTCTGAAGAAGTTTCAGAAGGAAATTATGCCAACCTGGCCATTATAACCCATAGCCATGCAGAATTTGTAGTGGATTTCGTAAATGTAATGCCCGGAACTCCCAAGAGCAAAGTAAAAAGCCGCATCATTCTCACCCCTACACATGCCAAACGCTTTATGAAAGCAATGATCGAAAACGTCAAAAAATTCGAGGCTGTAAACGGTACTATCCAGGATATCGAAGCGGTGGAATTACCATTGAATTTCGGTGGGCCGACGGCGCAGGCGTAAAAACCAGTTTGGAGTTTGGAGTTTGGAGTTTGAAGTTTGTAGTTTGAAGTTAATTTTCTGAATCTGAAATTGGGTTTAGAAAACCTGATTAATGTATCGACTTTATTTTTTAATGTTTTGCAGTTAAACGGAGCTGAATTTCTCTATAGATGTTTTTATTATTTCTATAAAAAGATAAACTATAATTTAAATCCCCCCGTAAATAGATGTAATTCTAAATTAAAACCTGAACTCTCTCCTATTTTCGGCCTTTAAACTTTATTCCTTTTATTTCACTTTCTCTAAGATAAGAGATAAAGGATGAGAGCATTTTTTCTATTTCATCGGAGAGAGAAAATAATTCTTTACTTTTTTCTTCCGTGATATAATTCTTATCAGAGGCTCTATATATTTGAGATTTACATTCAGAAATAGAACCACAGGCATAGGTAAGAAAGTTTATGAATTCCAGGTTTCCTCTTCTTCCAAATCCTTCGGCAATATTATCCATAATAGACCCTGATGACCTGTTAATTTGATCTCTTAGAGCAAAATCCTTAGAGAAAGGACTAATGCTGGTTAAATAATGAATTTCCTTACAAAGTATTCTTGCCCTTTGCCAAACTTTTAAATCTTCAAATTTTCCAATAGTAGCCATGCATGAAATTTTAGAACAATAATTTTTCAAACTCCAAACTGCAAACTGCAAACTTCAAACTTCAAACTGCAAACTTCAAACTTCAAACTTCAAACTCCTAACCTTAACTTCTAACTCCTAACTACATCAACCCCTCATCCGCGAAGCTAAAATGCCCTTCATCACTAACGATGACATGATCCACCACATTTATTTCCAATAACTTTCCGGCATTTTTGAGTTTTTGGGTGATCTCTTCGTCGGCGCGGCTGGGTCTTAGATTTCCCGAAGGATGGTTGTGGCAAAGCATAATGGAAGTGGCTTTTACTTCCAGTGCTTTTTTGAATATAAGCCGTGGATCCACAATCGTATAGGATATGCCACCTGTGCTCATTACTTCAAAATGGTTTATTTTATTGGCCCTGTTCATGAAAACGACAGCAAAAACTTCGTGCGGGTAATCTCTTAAAGCAATCTTTAAATAATCAATCAGATCTTTACTGGAACGTATGAAAGGTTTATCCAAAATTGGTGAAATAGATCTTCTTCTCCCCAATTCTAAAGCCGCGGCAATGGTGATTGCTTTCGCCTCTCCGATACCTTTTATTTTCATCAGATCATGAAGGGTCAGCTTGCCTAATTCATCGAGATTGTTATTACCTAAAGTTAAAATTTGCTTTGCCAGGTCTAAGGCTGAGGCGGATCGGCTCCCCGTATTTATCAAAATGGCAAGCAGTTCAGAATCGCTTAAATTCTCTCTACCTTTGACCATTAATTTCTCTCTTGGACGATCATCGATTGCCCAATTTTTTATAGAAGTGGACGACTTATTAACACTTTCCATACATTTAGGTTTATTACCAAAAATATAATTTATAATTTCGCTAAACTAATCATACTTCTTCAATTAAATCTATATGCATCCCAACGTAAAAATTTTTTCAGGAACTGGCTCTCAATACCTGGCAAAACAAATCGCTTTAAGGTTTGGAGAACCACTTGGCAAAATAAAAATTCAAAAATTCAGTGACGGTGAGATTGGCGTGGAATACGAGGAAAGTATCCGGGGTCAATTTGTGTTTTTAATACAAAGCACCTTTGCACCCACTGATAATATGATGGAACTTTTGCTAATGATTGATGCAGCAAAACGCGCATCAGCCTATAAAGTAATTGCAGTAATACCCTATTACGGTTATGCGCGTCAGGATAGAAAAGATAAGCCACGCGTAGCGATTGGCTCTAAATTGGTGGCAAATATGTTGGTAGCCGCAGGTGCTGATAGAATTATTACCATGGATCTTCATGCTCCGCAAATTCAGGGTTATTTTGATATTCCGGTTGATCACCTGGATGCCTCAGCTATTTACATTCCTTATATAGAGAATCTAAATTTGGAAAATCTGACTTTCGCGGCACCCGACGTAGGAAGCGCTAACAGGATCAGGGAGATCGCCAGTTATTTTGAAGTGGATATGGTTATTTGTGATAAACACCGTAGAAGGGCAAACGAAATTGCCAGTATGGTCGTGATCGGAGATGTTACCAATAGGGATATCGTACTTATCGATGACATTGTTGATACAGGGGGAACCTTGTGTAAAAGTGCTGCCTTGCTTATGGAAAAAGGTGCACGGAGTGTGCGGGCTTTCTGTACGCACCCGGTATTAAGTAATAATGCTTACGAAAATATTGCCAATAGTGTGATGGAGGAACTGGTTGTTTGCAATACAATTCCTGCCAAAAAACAATCAGAAAAAATAAAAGTAGTTTCAGTTGCTGACCTTTTCGCTATTGCGATCCGGAATGCTTTTGAGAACAGAAGTATAAACAGTTTGTTTATCAAGAGTAAGATCTACAAAAAAGACCGGTTGGTGGCCAGAAAATAAAAAATCAAAATGCCCGGTGGTATGTATAATCTAAATAAGCTTTCCTGCTATTTGTAAAAGATAGTTCTTCATTATTGTAAAGAAGCAGAGAATAACTGTATTAAAATAAATCCGTTTTTGAAGCGGGTTATCATTTGAGATTTCCACACGAATTACTGCAAACTCCCTAGGTTGCACTTATATTCTATGCCAGATTATACATCCGTAATAGTCCCCATTTCATTGAAATAGACGGTTGCTATATCGGTATTAGGAGTACACCAGACAGCTTTGGTGCAAACGATAATATAAATGGTTTTATTTCTTAAGCATTAAGTATAGACCTATCGTTTAAGAAATTCTAAAAATAAAAAGAGGTTGCCAATGGCAACCTCTTTTTATATCAACAAGATTAATTTAAAATTTATCCCACCATAATTTAAATTCTACTTTATCACCACCCATTTTAGCTGCAGCGGCGGTATAGTTCGTACCATTTAGCTGTTGTTCATTAGTGGGATAAGGGAATCTGTTAGGGAAACCAGAATTTGCTCCTACAGGAGGCGTAATTTTAGGAAAATCAAATCTGCGCAATTCAGTCCATCCGTCAAAAGGTCTGTTATAAAGCGCAATCCATTTTTGAAATCCGATTTTCTGTTTCCAGTCTCCGGCTGCTGTAGCATAAGCAACTGCAGGCTGAGCCAAATAAGCATCAGCTTCCGCTGCGCTACCACCCCATGAAATGATAGAGGCTTTAATTGCATTATTATAATGCGCTTCGGCAGTACCGGGAACATTAAATTTACGTTCAATTGCTTCTGCTCTTAAGAATTCTGCCTGAACATAATCTAATAATACAAGTGGCGCATCTGCAGCAGATACTTTTGCAGAGGGTTTAGACATTGCCGGAAAGTCATTCACTTTCCCTACAATACCACCTACATATTTGCCGTCATTATTTACCCCAAAGAATTGACTTTTTCTTGGATCATTAAGATTTATAAGCTGTGTCATAAGATCTTGGGCAGCAACATAATCCGGCCTGCCTCCTAAAACGATATCAACGTATAAAGGATTCTGACTTGGACTTGTCAGGTAATATTTGACTTTTGCATCTGTTGCCGCTGATGACATCGCCGTTGCATTACCAGTTTCCACATTTGATTTCGCCGTACCTGCATCATCGTCAGCTATAATCATTCCCATTTGCATCTTAAGTGTTGACGCAAAAGCGATCCAACTACTCACATTACCGGAATAAATAAGGTCTTCTGTAGAATTAAAACTTCCACTTGATGTTTTAAGATTACCAATATCAGCACTTAATCTTTTTAATAGATCATAATATACCGTTTTAGCATCATCATACTTTGGAAATAATATCGCAGGATCCAAAGCTTCAGAATAGGGAATATCGCCAAAAGTATTTACAAGAATTTTAAAAGTATACACCTGCAGGATATCAATAATAGCTACTTTATTAGCCTTTACATCAGCAGAGAGAGTCGCATCCGCAGTTACTATTCTTGAAGCGTCCTTCAAATCATTCAGCACATCCCGATACATCGTTGTCCACCAGGCCTGAGGAATGTTTCTTGTTCCAAAATTGTATTGAGCCTCATCCTGGTAAGTTCCCATAGCCCAATGGCTTACTGTAAACCTCCAGACATTTGTATTTACACTTCCACTGGCTAAATTGTCCGAAAGACTTTTAATACTGTTAGCTACCAGGGTACCCGCCGGCACCACTGATGCGGCCTTCGTTTGTTCGTTAAATCGTGTTATATCCTTGGTGCATGCATTTAATAGCAGACCCGATATAACAATAAAAAATATTTTTTTCATATAATTACTTTTAAAATTTAAATCTAAGATTCAGTCCAATTGATCTTGTAGTCGGATAGGCACCACTTTGATACCCTTGAATATTTCCGGAAGAAAGATTTTCCTCTGGGTCAGAAAAAGGAAGATTTTTACTTATGATCCATAGATTTCTGCCTATAATTGAAACGTCAATTCCTTTAAATACTTTTCCTGAACTAAAAATTTTATCAGGTAATGAGTAAGAAAGATTCAACTCCCTCAATTTTATATAGCTTGCATCGAAAACAAAATTCTGTTGAGGAGGAGTAGGAGAATTGGCATCAATGATCACACGTTTTGAATTCGGTTTACCATCTATAGTTACCCCATCCAAAATACGACCACCGCCATCTGCTAAACTATTTCTTACAGGTTTTCCAAGATCATTTAAACCTGCATATTCAGGTAAAACTCCTGTGTATGAGGCGTAAAAAAGATCAAGAGAAAATACATCTCCACCCTGACGAACGTCAACTAAAAATCCTAAACTCAAATTCTTGTAACGGAAAGTATTGTAAATCCCTCCAATCCAATCAGGGTTGATATTTCCAATAACATTTGAAGTAGCTGTCGTTACACCATAGTAACCTTTTGCAGTAATCAGTTTAGGTTTTGAACCATCCCATGGAACTGCTGTTCCGTCTGGTCCAATCATTTGGAATGCTTTACCTTGGATTGTTCCATAAGGTTGTCCTAAAGAAGCATTCACACTAATTCCACCCTGGAACGATCCAAGTTGCAAATTTTTACTATCCTCATACAGTGATACAACCTTGCTTTTATTATTTGAGAAGCTAACGTTGACATTCCATGAAAAATCGGACGTTTTAATAGGAGTACCGTTCATTGAAAGTTCGATTCCTTTATTGGAAACCTCCCCTGCATTCACAAACTTACTGGAATATCCTGTAGCTGTTGAAGTAGCCACGTTGAATATCTGATCGATTGTACTTGTGTTATAATAAGAAATATCGAAACCCAGGCGATTATGGAAGAAAGCCATTTCAAGACCTATTTCCTTACTCCTGGTTTGCTCTGGTTTCAAATTATTGTTATTCTTCGTACTTGGCAAGGAGAAAAGAATCGCACTTCCAAATGGATTGGGCTTATCATAATTATCCTTGATGTTTCCGAAGCCAGTACCACTACCCACTGTGGCGTAGTTCAGTCTTAATTTTCCGTAAGATATCCAGGGAGTATTGACCAGGTGTTTTGAAAATAACCAACTACCTGAAATAGCGTAATAGTCATAATCGGTATTACCTTTTGGCAAAGTAGAAGACCTGTCTCTACGATAAGATCCATCTAAAGTAAGGAATTCACGGTATGTCAGTGTAGCCCCTGCAAAATAACCATCGGTTGCAATTGGTGCATAACTTTCACTTGGTGCCGGCACTGTTCCTTTTGAATTACTTATTGAATATAGACCCGGAACAACCAGTCCTCCTGAAGTAGAAGAGAATAGCGAAGTAGCAAGTGTTCTTCTAATGTTTACACCTAATAAACCTGATAAGTTCAAATCTGAAGTCAATTGTTTGTCTACATTGCCCATCAAATCATAATTTGTTTCATTAAAAACCCTATCGAATCGTTGGTACATTGGAACTGCCTGGCTTCCCACGGCAATTCTTTCTTCCTGAAATTCATTGTAATGATCGACAGATACGCGACCCATGAAGCTCAACCAATCGGTGGCTTTAAAATCAAGTGCAGCATTACCAAAAACCCTGGAACGATTATCCTTTTCATAGTTTTGATATACAGTCCAATAATAATTATCCGTGTAAGCAGGAACTGTCCCGGCTACAGTAGAAGGATCCTTCCAGTTCCATGATATATTTTGCTTGTTTCTAAAATATGCTTCCTTTTGTTCCTGGATATCAACGTTTGTTTGATACCACTGGCGGAAGTTTTGATTTACGTTTCTGCCACTATACCCTGTACCGAACCTACCTTTACCCTCAACGTTTGAATAGTTCGCTGATGCGCTTGCAGTTAATCTGTCAGTCAGTTTATAAGTAGAACCAAAATTTATTATATTTTTCAACAAATGGCTATTAGGAAGTATTCCTTTTTCTTCATTTCGGCTATACCCAATTTTAATAGAACCTTTGTCAGATGCTCCATCCATCACAATACTATTGTTGTTGTTAATGGATGTTTCATAAAAAGTGGATGGGTCATTTTTTGCAGCCACCCAAGGTCTGGCTTTATGATAATATGGTGAAGCCGGATCGAATGCATCCCATCCATAAACCATTAAGTTCGGATCATATTTAGCGCCATAAGAAGCGTCCTCCGAAGTTGGAACAACCAAATCTTTAACCCCGTCACCATTTACATCAAAATACCTGAAACCATCCTTTGCATAAGAATCAGAATATCCGGCTCCGTATTCTTTTTGGTAAGTCGGGAAAGTTGATCTGTCTATTTTTCCCAGGATAAGGCCGGAATTAATAGTTATTCCCAGTCCTCTTTTTGCTTTTTTTGTTGTAATCATAATTACACCATTGGCGGCTCTTGAACCATAAAGTGCACTTGCGGCAGCTCCTTTTAGCACTGTAAGAGATTCAATATCATCCGGATTAATATCAGCAGCGGCATTTCCGTAATCATAACCACCTCTTCCAGTTTTTTGATTTCCGGAGTTTGTGTTAGAATTATCTACCGGTACACCGTCCACAACAAAAAGCGCCTGGTTATTACCATTTAATGATTTGTTACCACGAATAACCACGTTTGTTGAGCCTCCCATTCCATTTCCCTGAATAACCTGCAATCCGGAAACTTTCCCGGAAAGAGAACTGGCAGCATTTGCAGACCTGGTATTACTAACCTGGTCACCTGAAATTTGCTGTGCAGCATAGGGCAGAGTATTTTTACTCCTTTGAATACCCAGGGCAGTTGTTATTACGACTGTAGCTAACTCAGCCTCATTCCTTTTTAACACCGCCATTGCGAGGTTGCCGTTAGGTGAAACAGTGGCAGGATTAAATCCTGTGGCTGTAAAAGTTAGCGTACCAGTACCTTTTTGTGTGATAATAAAATTCCCGGTAGCATCAGCCGTAGTTGCGTTTCTGGTCCCCGTCTCAGTGACGGTTGCGAAAGGAACAGGATTCCCCGAGTCGTCCTTTACAGTACCAGAAATTGTCCGGCTCTGTGAGAATGCCAATACCCCACTGAGCATCAGCACCGTAAAAAGTGAAAGAAATTTTCTCATTTGTTTAATTGATTTAAAAATGGTAGAAAGTTTAAAATTCCAGTTCATAAATGAAATAATTCAATTCCCTGAATTAGGAGATATTTAAATGAATAGTAGAATTACATGAAGTAGAACGTGAATATAGACACACCAAAGTAGTCTTTCGCTGCTTCTTAATACTTATTTTTTAATTTCAATACCCTTCCATGTATATTGATATTTTTTTAACAAATCAATCAAATATCTAGTAATTGATAAATATTAATAGGTTAATGAGTTACTT
>JBBSUB010000122.1:0-12483 GCA_038235345.1 Chitinophagales bacterium | reverse complement strand
TGGGCTGGGAAAGAAAATGCGTATAACCTATATCACCTTCTTTATTGCCTGTCTTGCAATAGCAGGGATTCCTCCTTTTGCCGGCTTCTTTTCAAAAGACGAAATTTTAAATGCTTCTTTCGGAGCAAATCCTATATTTTATGTATTGGGTCTGATCGGAGCGTTGTTCACTGCTTTTTATATGTTCCGCTTATTGGCACTCACCTTTGCAGGTAAATTCAGAGGTACGGAAGAACAGGAAAATCATGTGCATGAAAGTCCTTCTGCCATGACTATACCATTAATTTTATTGGCAGTTCTATCTATTGTTGGCGGATTAGTTGGAATCCCCGAAGTGTTGATGGCAAATAGTAATTCCTTTGGAGATTATCTTTCTCCAATTTTTGCACGTTCAACCCAGCTTTTAGGAGAGCATCATCCTACCCATCAAACTGAAATTGTATTGATTGGTGTTACGACAGTATTATCTATAGCTGTTTGTGTATGGGCATGGAATAAATTTAAAAACCAGGCAAGCTTTGCACCGGCTCAAAATGCATTTGCGAAAGCGATTGAACATAAATTTTACATTGACGAGATCTACGATGCAGTTTTTGTAAAGCCATATACTGCCTTGGGAAAATTTCTAAATAATATAGTCGATACAAAAGGAATTGATGGAATAGTAAATGGTGTGGGAAGAGGAGTAAATTACGGAAGCCGTCAATTACGATTGTTACAGAGCGGACAGGTAGGGTCTTACTTGTTACTGATGGTCATAGGTCTGTTGTTTTTATTTATTATTCAAATGTTTACAAAATAATATAATGCTGGGTACATACTTTACTTTTACAGAATTACTTCTTTGGATACCTTTAGTTACAGGGTTAATTACCTTTTTTATTAAGGATTCCAAAAATGTAAAAACATTTGCTATTCTGTCATCATTGGCTACGCTTATAGTATCCATTATCAGCCTTACTTATTCAGATGTAGCTGGTCATCCGGAGTATGGTGTTTATCATAATGTTTCTTATGTGTGGATGCCGTATATTGGCAGTAGTTTTTCCGTTGGAATGGATGGTATTGGATTTTTAATGACGTTTCTTACTTCTTTTTCTTACCCGCTTATTTTTGCGGCTACCTGGAAATCAGAATATAAAAATGCACATTCTTTTTATGGATTGTTGTTATTATCCCAGGCGGGTATTATGGGTGTATTTGTAGCCTATGATGCCTTATTATTTTATTTCTTCTGGGAACTTGCCCTGATCCCTATTTACTTTTTATGTAGCAAATGGGGTGAGGAAAAAAGAATTCAAGCGACATTTAAATTTTTCGTATACACCTTTTTAGGCTCTCTCCTCATGCTTGTCGGAATTATGTATGTGTATCAGCACACATCAGCGTTATCGATGGATTCAGCACATTCTTTTGCTTTAAGATCTTTTTATAGTGCAGACCTGCAGCCCGGCGAACAAAAGTGGTTGTTCTGGTTATTCTTCGCCGCCTTCGCTGTAAAAATTCCTATTTTCCCATTTCATACCTGGCAGCCTGGCGTATATGAACAAGGGAATTACCCTTCCGTAATGGTATTAAGTGCTATCATGGTAAAGATGGGTGTTTTCGGAATGATCAGATGGCTGATCCCAATATTCCCTGCCGCAACAGCAAGCTTTGCCGATATAGTGATCATTTTATCCATCATTGGTATTATTTACGCCAGCATGATTGCTTTGGTTCAAAACGATCTGAAACGGTTTATAGCCTGGACTTCCATTGCCCACTTAGGATTGATGGCAGCAGGCATATTTGTAAGGAATGAATCCGGACTCCAGGGAGTAGTGTTAGAAATGTTTAACCATGGGATTAATATTCTTGCACTCTGGATCATCGTAGATATTATTGAAAAGAAAACAGGTGTTCGGAAAATACAGGAATTGAGAGGATTGGCAGTAAAAGCCCCATCCCTGGCCATTTTCCTGGTAATAATCGCCTTTGCAAATATTGGGTTACCCCTTACAAATTCTTTTATTAGTGAATTTTTGATGTTCAATGGTTTATTCCAGTATAATAAAATTTTCGCTGTGTTTGCTGTTACAGGAATTATATTATCCTCCATATACATGCTGCGGATGATACAATATGTTTTCTTTGGAACGCCAAATGAATTAGGTATGAAAATGACGCCGATTTCCGGATTGCAAAAGATAGTACTGGCAGTAATGATTCTTTTTGTTATTGGGTTGGGAATCTATCCTGAACCCGTATTTAATCTCACTCAAAATATTGTTACAGATATTCTAGCAAGAGCAAAAGGCTGATAAGAAAATAGAGAAAGAGCTTTTGAAATTTTATTTCGGAAGAGCGGCGGATTGAAAAATGATTTTTTTAATATTAAAATGAGCCTCCTTTGAGGCAGGTGTTAAATTATGAATGCAATTATATTAACGGCCGTTTGGGGTGTGGTCATGATGTTTGGAGGGGTGTTTTTTAAGAAAACGTCCGCACCAAAATATTGGGCCATTGCCGGGATATTAATTATCCTGGTAGCAAATGCTATGGAGTTTTTCGGTATGCCATTATTTACATTTGATACCCGTAATATGTTGAAATTTGATGAATATACTCTTCATTTCAACACTGTTATGTTTTCATGTACGTTACTATATTTTCTTTTGAGTGGCCGGGATGTAGAAAAAATAGGCCCTCATGTTTCTGAATATTTCTCTCTCATGTTCTTTGTGCTTTGCGGAGCTGCGATATCTGTTTCTTATAACACCTTATTATTACTTTTCCTGGGTATTGAGATCATGTCTATCCCTTTATACATCCTCACAGGTAGCAGTAAACAAAACCTGAAAGGAAACGAAGCGTCCCTGAAATATTTTTTAATGGGAGCCTTTTCAACGGGTATTTTGCTCATGGGGATTGCTTTGATCTATGGCGGAAACACGCTGGGATCATTTTATATTGATGCGATTAATTTAGGTACAGGTAGTATACCTGTTTTAATAGGAGCAGGCATTGTATTTCTTATAGTAGGTATGTCCTTTAAAGTTTCAGCAGCACCATTTCATTTTTGGGCACCTGATGTGTATGATGGAGCGCCTCCGGTGATTTCATCCTTTATGATGACTATTGTTAAGATCGCTGCCTTTGTTGCTTTTGCAAAATTATTTCAAACCTCTTTCGGCTCCATGCAGAGTCAATGGGTAACATTAATTGTTGTGATCATTGCAGCCACATTATTCATCGGAAATATTACGGCTGTTTTCCAGCAAAGCGTCAAAAGAATGCTAGCTTATTCCAGTATTTCTCATGCAGGATTTATGATGTTTGCTTTGTTTGCCCTGAATTCTACCGCCTGGGAAGGATTAATATTATACGCGGCAGGGTATAGTATTGCAACAATTGGTTTGTTTGCAGTGATTATAAAAATGAGCGATTATTCACTGGATGGTTTCCGTGGAATGGGAAAAACGCATCCTGTACTGGCCATTACGTCCACTATCTTTTTATTATCGCTTACCGGTATTCCTCTTACAGTAGGTTTTGCAGGTAAATTTTATATTCTTCTGGCCGCGGTGAAAAGTGGTCATCATTTATGGTTGGTTATATATGCTGTTGTATTTGCTGCCATTGGAGCTGTCTATTATTTCCGGGTCATTCAATCGATTTATTTTAAAGAACCTATTGAGGGAGTAAACACACAACTAAGTTATACGCCAGGTTTTAAATATCTATTGATTCTGACTGCTGCTTTAATTATTTTATTTGGTATCATGCCGGGGTTGATCATTGACTGGATTTATTATTAATACAGGAATGGTAAATTAAAAATTTTGCAGTTGCTTATCTTCACCTAACTTTAGACAAGGTAAAATGCACGGTTTTTATGCAATTAAAAGATACAATCTCTCTCGCTTTTCGTACAATACAGGCTAACAAATTACGTACAGGCATTACTGTTTCCATTATTGGATTTGGGATTATGGCATTAATAGGAATTATTACTGCTATTGCTTCCATGAATCAGAGTGTTTCTGAAAGCTTTGCTACTATGGGCGCAAATTCATTTAGCATCCGGTATAATGATATTAAAATAAACAGAGGAAGGAGCGAGGTAAAGAAAACATCTGCCAGTTCCCTGAAATCCAAAACATCAAACGAACGCAAACTTATTACCTACAGGGAAGCAAAACTTTTTAAGGAAAGATATGGTTTCCCCGCTCGTGTAAGTATTTCTATAAATGGCCCTAATTCTGTGGTGGTAAATAATGAGACCACCAAAACGAACCCGAACATTTCCATTCTTGGAGCAGATGAAAACTATCTTGCACAAAGTGGGTATACGCTTATTGGGGGAAGGAATTTCAATAAGATAGATGTGGAAAGCGGAAGGAATATCTGTGTCCTTGGAAATAGTGTTGCTAAGACTTTGTATGGACAAAATACACAAAGGGCTCTGGATAAAGTGATCAAGGTAGCCGGAATTAAATATCGTGTTATTGGGGTATTAAAGGATAAAGGGTCCAGTTCTTTCTTAAATGCCGATAATATAGTCATTACGACCTATAATAACATTCGCAGGCTTTTTCCCACTGAAGGAAATACTTTTAGAGTAGGAATTATGGTCAATAATATTTTGGAAATGGAACCTGCTATATCTGAGGCAATCGGAACATTCAGGCCAATCCGCAAAATTGGTATCGGTGAAGAAAATAATTTTTACATCAGCAAGAGTGATAGTGTGGCAGAGATTCTGATGAGTAGCCTTGGAGCCATTACCACAGCAGCAGCTTTCATTGGATTAATAACGTTATTTGGTGCTGCCATTGGCCTTATGAATATTATGCTGGTGGCAGTTAATGAGCGGACACGTGAAATAGGATTAATAAAAGCAATTGGTGGAACTTCAAAAAGTATTCGTTCTCAATTTCTCTTTGAATCTGTTTTCATCAGTTTGATAGGAGCTGTGTTGGGAATTATTCTTGGTGTAATTGTTGGAAATGTAGTTGGAATATTTCTTAATACAGGATTTGTTGTGCCATGGATGTGGGTTGTATTAGGAATTATCGTCTGTTCGGCTGTAGGGCTTTTTGCCGGGTTATATCCTGCTGTAAAGGCAGCGAGGTTAGACCCTATTGTGGCTTTAAGATATGAATAACAGGAAATAATAAAATAAAATTTTAACTTAAATCAATATTTTTAGGTACTTTTTGGCAATTAAAAAAATATTCATTTTAAAGTGGTAATAAATATTTCCGCTTTCTTTTAAAAAATCTGTTATTTTTATGCTCTTTAATTAATCTTTGAATAAAAAAATACCCGAATTAACCTTTAAAAATATTTTTTTAAATCAACGGCTAACTCTTAAATATTTTATTAACTTGTGCGTTCCTAAAAATTTAATTATCGAAGGAATTTTTCTTTTACTTTTTCATTAAAATTGTATCTGATTATTTATACAATTACATCTTAAACTTAAACTTAAAAATCAACAAAACATGGCAGATCTAAAATCAACTGCAAATTCTACAGTTAAGGCCACTACTTCGGTTAAGGCGAAAAAATCAAGTAACATTATTTCCCTTCTGGCTCCTATCCTTTGCGTAATTGCCGGGTATTCTTTTTGGAGGTACGTGATTGGTGCAAGCAGTAACTTTACCAACCCTGATCCGAAAGGTGGATTCTGGCCTCATCATATCGGGCCAACGAGCGATTTTGCAAGGATGTATGAAGGTGGTATCATCGTACCTGTTCTAATTTCATGTTTGTTGATCGTAATTACTTTTTCAATTGAAAGAGCATTGACTATTTCAAAAGCGAACGGAAAAGGATCAAACGCAGAGTTTGTAAGAAAAATTCAGTTTTTCCTTGCAGATAAAAAAGTTGACGCTGCAATTGCAGAGTGCGACAAACAGCAAGGATCTGTAGGTAATGTAATGAAAGCAGGTCTTCGTAAGTACAAAGACATGATTACTGATGTTGAATTGACAACTGAGCAAAAGGTACTTGCTATTCAAAAGGAAGTAGAAGAAGCTACTGCCCTTGAATTACCTATGTTAGAGAAAAATCTTGTATTCCTTTCAACACTTGCATCCGTATCAACACTTATCGGGTTGTTAGGAACGGTAATCGGGATGATTCGTGCATTTGCTAACCTGGGTGAGTCCGGTGGTGGTGAAGCAGCCAGAGAGCTTTCAAGAGGTATTGCTGAAGCACTTTATAATACAGCTCTTGGTATTGGTGGTTCTACTTTAGCGATCATTTTCTACAACATTTTTACCACTAAAATTGATGGTATCACTTACGGTATTGATGAGTCAGGATTTACATTGACACAAAGTTTTGCATCTTTATACAAATAATTTTGTGGAATTTTTCTAATTGTGAATCTTAGATGTATCAGTAACTATAAAATAAAATACAAATGGCCAGAGGCAAAATAAAAAGGGGTAGCACATTTGTGGATATGACAGCGATGTGTGACGTAGCATTTCTTTTATTGACGTTCTTTATATTAGCAACTCAATTTAAGCCGTCGGAACCAGTAGACGTTACGCCGCCCTCATCTGTATCCAGTAAACATGCTCCTCAAAAGGATTATTTCAATGTTATGATAAGCAAGGATAACCAGCTTTTTATCGATATGGATGAAGGTATGAGAAAAGAAGTACTGGAAAATGTCGGAAAGCAAAGGAATCTGAGTTTCTCACCGGAAGACCTGGCATACTTTGAAAAGGCGAATTATGTTGGCGTTCCTTTAAGTCAATTAAAGCAATTTATCCGTCTGACACCTGATGAACTTGGAAAGGTGAAAATGCAAGGTATTCCTTATGATAGTACGAATAATGAAATACAAACTTGGATTACCGCTGCATTTATTGTGAGCCAGGGAAAGGTTGTTAATTGGCTGATTAAAGGAGATAATGCTTCAAAGTATACCACCTTTAGTGCCGTAATAGATGCCTTCAAAAAGAATGATATTTTCAAATACAACCTGGTGACCAATGCTGCTGATATTCCTGAAGGAAGTGAACTCTGGAAGAAGAATATGGCAGGATTAATGGAGCCTGGTACTAAAAAATGATTGATTTAAAAAATTAAAATAGAACTATCATGGCAGAAATGGAAGTCAAAAGTGGGGGAGGGAAGAAAAAACCTGGAGTAAAAAAGGGAAAGAAGCAGTCAACCCGTGTGGATCTTACACCGATGGTGGATCTTGGGTTTCTGTTGATCACATTTTTTATCTTTAGTACCACGATGAATCAACCTACGGCACTAAATCTTAGCATGCCCAAAGACACGAAGAACCTGGATGAAGAGACGAAAGTTAAAGAATCCGGTTCACTAACGCTCATGCTGGGCAAGGGAAACGTAATATATTATTACTATGGGATCGATCCTTCTACAATGGAAACGACTACGTATAAACAAGTAAGAGATATTATTCTTGAAAAAAAGAAGAAAACTCCCACAGAAGATTTGTTTATTATTATCAAACCTGACAAAGATGCTACCTATAAGAATGCAGTGGACATATTGGATGAAATGAATATTAATGATATTTCCCGATACGCGATGGTAGACCCGTCGCCCCAGGAATATGATATGATTCAGCAAACTGAAAAGGCAGCAGGCATGTAATAATTATGGAATTTTTCCAAAAAAGAATCTAATAAAAAAAAAGTATTATGGAGGCGAATCAAATATTAAAATCAGACATTCTTGATATTATATTCGACGGTAAGAATAAGGAGTACGGAGCGTATGACTTACGTCGGACTTATAATAAGAGAATATCATTGGCGCTCATCCTTACATTTTCTCTGATTGTCTTTTTCCTGGTGGTTTCAGCTATAGCCAACAAGATGAAGCCTGCAGATGTTCCTGTGGATATGATTGCCAATGAAACGGTTCTTCAGCAAATACAACCTGATGAACCACCACCACCACCACCACCGCCACCACCACAGGCGCCACCACCACCTCCTGTAGCAACAGTGCAGTTTACTCCCCCGAAAGTTGCAAAGGATGAAGAGGTGATCAAACCACCACCGGAAATTAAAGAAATTGAAGCGGCTAAGGTGGATGTAAAAACAGTAGAGGGAACCAAAGATATTGGTATTGTAGCACCTCCTTCCGTAGAAGTAGGAACTCAAATGCTGGCAGCACCGGTAGAAAAAAAGGAAGATCCTGACAGGGTTTTTACAAAAGTAGAGATTGAAGCAACTTTCCCTGGAGGACCGCAAAAATGGGCACAATATGTTCAGAGAGCAATTTCAAACGAAATTGATGAGTTTGGAGACGGTGATTTTGGAACATGTGTCGTCAAATTTATTGTGGATAAAACTGGCAAAGTAAGTGATGTAGAAGCTACAACGATGAAAGGAACCAAATTGGCCCAGGTAGCAGTAAATGCGATCAGAAAAGGACCAAACTGGGTAGCAGCAGAGCAGAATGGAAGGAAAGTGAATGCTTATAGGTTGCAACCTGTAACATTGACCAATCCGGACAGATAGTTTCTCTCATGAAATAAATTCCCAAAAGGGAGGTATACAACAAGTATATCTCCCTTTTTTTTTATTGGATAAAACAAAAAGGAGCGTCTCAAATTTCTTCATGAAAATTTTCGTAATAATTTTTTCGTCTTATTCTGTTTGTTGAATTGCAATAATTGCCATGTTCAAAAATCTTCAACTAATCTTCTTGTGGAATTATTCCGGATTTGAGTCTTCGAATTATATACAGTAATTATCTGTGTGGCTTATATCTAACAAAATTATTCACAATTAAATTGAACGATCATGGCAGAAATGAACATTAAAAACAGCAGTAGTAAAAGACCCGGAATAAAGAAAAGTATAAAACATTCAACAAGAGTGGATCTGACGCCAATGGTGGACCTTGGGTTTTTGCTGATCACATTTTTCATCTTTAGTACAACGATGAATCAGCTAACAGCATTAAATCTTAGCATGCCGAAAGACACCATTAATCCGTATGATTCGATGAATGTCAAGGAATCAGGTGTTCTAACCCTTATACCTGGCGAGGGCAATTCTGTATATTATTATTTTAGAAAAAATGCCGCCACTATGAAAATAGCCACTTACAAAAATATCCGGGACATTATTTTGGCAAAGAAGAAGATTACTGATCTGGAAGATTTGTTTGTTATCATCAAGCCAGGTCATGAAGCGACGTATAAAAATGTTGTAGATATTTTGGATGAAATGAACATAAATGATATTCCACGTTATGCAATGGTCAACATTTCCGACCAGGAAAATAGTGTTATCCGTAAGGCTGAAATGGAAGCTGGCAGGTAGTTTTTCTTAAAAGAAATCTTTGAATAAAGGAGGAGTAATTTTTTTATTTTCTCCTTTTTTTATGATTAAAATTAATGTGGATTTTAAAAGAATTATTGCTTGGAAACAGCAATGGATAATTTTTATTTCTAACAAGTTTATGGAATTATTTTGTTCCGGAGTCTTACAGAAAACAAACATTATGGAAGCAAATCAGATTTTACAAACAGACATTTTGGACATTATTTTTGAAGGAAAGAATAAATCCTACGGAGCGTACGACTTGCGAAAAACCTATAATAGCAGGGTTGGACTTGCTCTTTTATTAATGTTTTCATTGATTGCATTTTTTATAATCGGGGCAACAATTGCAAATAAATCAAATAACTCAAAGTCAGTTATCCCTATTGCACCAGATGGTTATAAGGTTCATAATATTCCTCCGGATGTAATACCTCCACCTCCTCCAAAACCTCCGGACGTATCCCGGAACGTAGGAAAAGTCGCAACTGAAAAATTTACAACACTGAAAATTACGCAGGATGATAAAGTAATGGAAACGCCACCAGCTATGAACGAAATGTATTCCAAAAGGATTGCCCTGGAAAAAGTGGATGGGAAAGCTGACTATGGAATGATACCTCCAACATTAGGAGAAACAGGAACAGAAGTTTTTTTAAAACCTGAAGACAAAAAAGATGATGCTGACGAAGTAAAAATGGTTGTACAAATAGAAGCTTCCTTTCCCGGAGGAATTCAGAAGTGGTCACAATATATTCAAAGAACTATTTTAAATGAAATAGATGAGTTTGGGGATAGCGATTATGGAACTTGTGTGGTAAAATTTATAGTGGATAAAACCGGAAAAGTAAGTGATGTAGAAGCCACTACCATGAAGGGAAGCAAGTTAGCGCAAGTAGCAGTAAATGCCATCAGAAAGGGCCCTAACTGGATACCGGCAGAGCATAATGGTAGAAAGGTTAATGCATACAGATTGCAACCTGTGACGTTACGAATGGGGGATAGGTGAGGAGGCAGCTATGAGCTTTGAGCCAGAGCCTTAAGCAATAAGCCATGAGCAATCAGCCTTACGTATTCCAACTCTGAACTCTGAACTCCGAACTCTGAACTTAACTCCAAACTAAAAACTCCAAACTTCAAACTAAATCCCCCTATCCAAATGCACATACCCTCCATCCACATGAATGAGTTGCCCGGTAGTATGGCTGGATTTTTCAGATAAAAGAAACACGACCATATTAGCAATTTCCTCAGGCGTTGTCATTCTATTTCCTAATGGAATTTTTGATTGAATTTCTTTTAATTTCTCTTCCGGGTTTGGTAAGGTTTGAATCCAGGTTTTGTAGAGTGGCGTGTAACATTCGGCTACGATCAATGCATTTACACGGATACCATATTTTAAAAGCTCCACAGCCCATTCCCGGGTGAGGGCATTTCTTCCACCATTGGAAGCAGCGTAACCTGACGTACCACCCTGGCCGGTTTCAGCTGTTTTTGATCCGATATTGACAATGGAACCTTTTGATTTAATTAGCCAGGGAAGCGCAAAATGAGCCATTAAATAATAGTGAATGACATTTTTATGCAGCGATGCGACAAACTGTTCATAATTGCCATGTTCCAGGCCAACTCCGTCATTCACGCCTGCATTGTTTACTAATCCATCTATTCGACCAAAATTTGCTGTAATTTCTTTTATTGAATTTTCACAATCTTCCGGACGGGTCAGTTCTCCAACAGTATGAAATGCCTGGCCACCATTCGAAATGATTTCGTTGACAACTTTTAAATTATCTTCTTCTTTTCTTCCTATGATGACAGGGATAGCACCTTCAGCAGCAAGGGTTTTGGAAATTCCTTCCCCAATTCCTTTGGCCCCACCGGTTACGATAATGACCTTATCTTTTAATTGCAAATCCATGAGTGAATTTTTTTTTTGTGATATTAATTTTAAAAAAAACGCAGGAAAATGATTTTAAATTCAGGAAGAAATATTGTAAAAAGTTGCCGCATTTCCACCCCATAATTTTGATTTTTCTTCTGCTGTCAAATCAGGAAGATTTTTTTCCAGGATAGCGCATACATCTGCGTAATCTGAGCCTAATAAACACACCGGCCAGTCACTTCCAAACATGATTCTTTCGACACCGAATTTTTCCAGAACAAAATCGATATAAGGTTTGAAATCCGACAATTTCCATTCCTTTAAATCCGCTTCTGTGACCAGGCCGGAAATCTTACAATAAACATTTTGATGTAAGGCGATTTCCTTTAAATAATTTTCCCAATCCCAGGATTTTTTATTCATTATTTCCGGTTTCCCCATATGGTCCAAAACAAAAGGTTGCTCAGGGAACTTTTCTATAAAATCAATGACTTTTTCCAATTGATGAGAGTATACCAGGATGTCATAAGTGTAACCATATTTTTGAAGCAGCGATATTCCATGGCAAAAATCATCCTGCAAAAGAAAATTTTCATCTGCTTCTGATTGAACGATATGGCGAAATCCCTTTAGTTTTTTATTTGCAGAATATTTTTCTAATTCTTCTTCAATAGTATCTGATCTAAGGTCAACCCAACCCACCACTCCTTTAATGAATTCATTTTTATCGGCTAAATCCAGGAGGAATTCTGTTTCAGCCAGCGTTTGATCCGCCTGCACTGCTACACATCCATCGATATTATTTTCCTGCAATAATGGATAAATATCTTCTGGTAAATAATCTCTTTTAAGTACGTCCATTTCATTGGTCATCCAGGTATCCCGAACAGGATCAAACCGCCAAAAATGTTGATGGGCATCAATACGCATGATATTATTTTCTCTTAATGTATAATTTTAAAACAGTATCCAGGTTGTCGCGTTCGATACCATTTAGATCAATCGTTAATACTCCTTTTTTATATTCATATTTTACAGGGATATTTCCTTTTATTGTGACCAGTTTTCCTGGTTTGTACGGAAAGTTTTCTATAGAAATTATGCGGACAGAATCATTAAAAATATGAAAATAAATTTCTTCCGTCTTTTCAGTGATCAATCCCCATGGTTGTTTTTGGAGAGAACTTCCGCTGGTATTATAGACTGATTCGCCATTGACTTTAAGCCATTGACCCATACTATCCAGTCTTGATTCAAATTGTGGCTGCACCACTCCGTTTG
>JBBSUB010000121.1:0-12665 GCA_038235345.1 Chitinophagales bacterium | reverse complement strand
CATCCAACCAAATATTTCCTTTTTCACTTTTGCCAAATTTATTACCATCGGCTTTTTTTAAGAGCGGGCACGTAAATGCAAAAGCATCTCCACCACTTTTCCTCCGGATAAGTTCTGTTCCGGTTACGATATTTCCCCACTGATCACTTCCACCAAATTGTAATTTGATATTTTTAGTCGTGAATAAATGATAGAAATCAAAGCCTTGCATTAGCTGATAGCAAAACTCTGTAAAACTCATACCATTCTCACTTTCCAGGCGTTTTTTTACACTATCCTTTGCCATCATGTAATTGATGGTGATGTGTTTACCTGCATCTTTTATAAATTCCAGAAAGGAAATATCCTTGAACCAATCATAATTATTGATCATTTCAGCGCTATTTGCCTGGCCTGAATTAAAATCAATAAATTTTGAAAGCTGGTTTTTTATTCCTTCCACATTTTTACTCAGAATTTCAGGACCAATTAGTTTTCGCTCTTCACTTTTACCTGTTGGATCTCCTACCATGCCCGTAGCACCTCCTACCAGGGCAAAAGGCTTATGTCCGAAGTTTTGAAAATGCTTCAATAAGATAATGGGTATCAGGCTACCGATATGTAAACTATCTGCTGTAGGGTCAAAACCAACGTAAGCAGAGGTAGACTCTTTACACAATTGTTCTTCCGTTCCGGGAATGATATCCTGAACAAGGCCTCGCCATGATAATTCTGCTATTAAATTTTCCATAAATGCTGCAAAACTAAGAACCAAATGGGAAAATGACTATTCTATTTTTTTGAGATGCTGCATATTGATAAGAATCTGCTTTATGCCTGTTTTAATTGAAGGCGATAACTATACTTTGAAAATGAATATTTTGAGGGACGGTTTTTGGGCCAGGAGATGCAAATCGTTCAATACTTCCTGTGTTATTTATTTAAAGTTCTTTTCAAAAAAAGCGGGAAGAAAATCACTGATTTCTATCTGTTTTTTATAGGAAATTGAAAATATTTAGAACAATAATAATAACTTACTTTCGTTTTAAACTCCCAATACTGTTGTATTTTAAAAAAATATAGATTTATTTTTCACATGAGAATTCGCCCCCTAATACAATTCCTTACTTTATTACTAATTCCCGGACTTTGCTCTGCTCAATTTAGAAAATACTCGAATGAGTTTTTAAATATTGGTGCAGGCGCGAGAGGTTTGGGAATGGGTGCAGCACAAGTTGCTTCTGTGTCGGATGGTACTGCAGGTTACTGGAATCCGGCAGCTCTTACAGGAGTGCAGGATGCGCCATCAATTTCATTGATGCATGCGAGTTATTTTGATAATATTGGAAAATATGATTTCGGAAGCATTGCAATTCCTGTAAGTAATAATAAACGAACGTTAGGATTATCTGTGTTGCGATTTGGAATTGACGATATACCAAATACACTTTTTTTGGTAGAGCCGGATGGGAGTATTAATTATGGGAATATCACTACATTTTCATCTGCGGATTATGCGTTTCTTTTTTCTTTTGCTCAAAAAATAAGAGATGAGGATGGATTCAAAACAAGTTTTGGGGCAAATGCAAAAATCATTCATCGCAAAGTCGGGCATTTTGCCAATGCCTGGGGATTTGGAATTGATGCCGGATTTAAAATGCAAAAAGACCGGTGGACCCTGGGTATTGTTGCCAGGGATATTACCACCACCTTTAACGCCTGGTCATTTAATTTTAATGAAAAAGAAAAGGAAGTACTTTATTTAACTAAAAATGATATACCGGTAAAGTCCACTGAATTGACGGCGCCCAGGTTAATTATAGGTTCTTCCTATAATTTTAAATTGGGAAAGTCAGTCAATCTTTTGTTGGAAGCGAATATGGACTTTACGTTTGACGGAAAACGAAATACAGTATTCAGTGCAGATCCCATAAGCATGGATCCTCATGCCGGTTTAGAAGCATCTATAATGGATGTATTTTTTGTGCGGGCAGGAATTTACAATTTTCAAAAAGCGCTGGCAGATGAAGATACATTGAACCAGAAAAAAGTATGGATTTACCAACCATCTTTGGGAGCTGGTTTTAAAATAAATAATGTGTGCATTGATTATGCATTTTCAAATCTTGCCAATCAATCGAATCCTTTATACACGCATATATTTTCATTAAAAGTGGATTTAAACAGAAAAGAAAATTAATTATATTCAACCAGGTATTCATGAAAAGATTGCTGTTTTTTATACTTGTGATAACGTACTCAACCGGGTTTGCGCAGTCTTCCAATAATTGGATAGATTATAGCAAGACCTATTATAAATTCCAGGTGGGGAAAGATAGCCTTTACCGGATATCTCAATCCACTTTGAATGGGTTGGGGTTAGGAAATATTCCTGCGGAACAATTTCAATTGTGGAGAAATGGAGAGGAGCAGGTTCTATATATAACCAAACCTTCCGGTGTTTTAAACGCGACAGATTATATTGAATTTTGGGGTAGAATGAATGATGGGAAAATGGATAACAAATTGTACCGTAGCCCGGATTATCAGCTTTCTGATAAATACAGTTTACAAACAGATACTGCTGCTTATTTTCTAACCGTAAATTCTGCGGGGAATAATTTACGGTATCAGGATGCCGTTAATAATGCCGGAGGTTCTTCCCTTACTCCTGATCCATATTTCATGAATAAGCGAGGCTATTATTTTAAGACAAAAGTGAATCCCGGTTATGGCCTTCCTGCCGGAACTGTTTTAATCTATTCATCTTCCTATGACATTGGAGAAGGGTGGTCCAGTACTGAAGTATATCCCATAAGACCACTTTCCATATTACTGACAGGTTTAAATATTTATCCGGGCGGTCCGGCAGGAAAACTGAGTTTTGCCATGGCAGGTACGGCTTTTAATAACAGAAGTATCCAGGTAAAATATAATAATACCTATATTTATGAGCAGCCGCTGCCTTATTTTGGTTATGTAAAAAAAATCATTGAGAACATTCCGCAAAGCCTCAATGTAACGACAGATTATGTGCGGTTTTATTTTGAAAGTACGTCTTCCGTACAGGGGGACCGTAGTGTGGTTTCAAATTTTGAATTTACCTATCCGAGCCGGTGGAACTTTAATAATCAAAATGAATTTTCTTTTGAGTTGACGGCAACTTCTTCAGAAAAATTAATTCAAATAGAGAATTTTAAAACAGATGGAACAGCACCTGTACTTCTAAATCTCACTTCATTGAAAAGATATCAAGGCGATGTCGTTTCCGTGCCGGGAAAGATCCGATTTTTATTACCGGCAGCAGGGGTAGCTCAGAAATATCAATTATTAAATGTGGCCAACTCTGTTGGCAGCCCGGTAACTTCTTTACAGAAAAAAACCTTTGTGAATTTTTTGAATCCGGCCAATCAGGGAGATTTTTTAATTATCAGTAATAAAACTCTTTTTGCAAGTTCAGACGGTAAAAATAATGTGGATTTGTATAGGCAATACCGGGAATCAGCAGCAGGCGGCAACTACGATGCAAAGGTTGTTGAAATTGACGAATTGGTTGATCAGTTTGCCTATGGCATCAAGAAACATCCTGCCGCTGTAAAAGATTTTATACAGTATGCAAATTCCAAATTTAATGTTAAACCAAAATATGTTTTTCTCATAGGAAAAGGTGTATCCTATGATGAATATCTATTAAAACAGAATAGCCAGTTTGCTGATAAATTGAACCTCGTTCCCACATTTGGATATCCCGCCTCGGACGTACTATTGGCCTCGCCTTATGGCAGTGCCGAACCGACAGTGCCTATTGGGCGTCTTTCTGTTGTGAACGGCGATGAGGTAGGTCATTATCTGAATAAGATGAAGGAATATGAAACAAAACAAAAAAGTCAGGAACAGACATTAGATAATAAACTCTGGATGAAGAATATTATACAGATTGTAGGCGGAAGTGATGAGTCGGAAAGCAACAATTTTAAATTGTACATGAATAATTATAAATCCATTCTTGCAGATACTTTTTATGGCGGAAATGTTGATCTGTTTGTTAAAACCAGTAATTCTTCTGTGCAGTTGATTTCCAGCCAAAAAATTGATCAGTATTTTAAGGACGGGATTAGTATTATTAGTTATTTTGGGCATTCCTCCGCTAATGTACTGGGATTCAATTTGAGCAGTCCCCTTTCCTATGATAATCCCGGAAAGTATCCATTCTTTATGGTGAGTGGCTGTACGGCAGGAAACAATTATATTATGGATTCCCTGCGCATATTACAAAATAGTATGACCATTTCGGAAGATTTTGTTTTAGCTCCAAATAGAGGAAGTATTGCTTTTTATGCAAGTACTCATTATGGAATACCGCCGCAGCTTCATGATTATAATATGATCTTCTTTAATGATGCGGTTAGAGAAAATTATGGCTTATCGATTGGGCAACACCAGAAAAATACCATCAGGAAAGTTGGCGGAAACAATCCGAACCAGGATTTTTTCACAAGAACTGATTTTGAGGAAATGACCCTACATGGCGATCCTGCCATCTTGATAAATCCTCATTCCAAACCGGATTATATTATAGAAGATAAACTGATAAAAATCAATCCTTCTTTCATATCAATCTCAGAATCTCATTTTGTGTTAGATGCCAAAGCATACAATATTGGTAAAGCAATAGCGGATTCTGTTACCTTCCAGGTAAAAAGAACCTATCCGAATGGAACGACTGAGACTATAATGAATAAAAGAATCCGGGGAATTAATTATGTTGATTCAATCAGAATCAAAGTGCCCATTATCTCTACGAGAGATAAAGGATTGAATAAATTAACTATTACAATAGATGCTGATAATAATGTATCTGAACTTTCTGAATCGAATAACACGATTGTTAAGGAAGTGTATATTTTTGAAGACGAAGCCAGGCCGGCTTATCCTGCTGATTTTTCTATAGTGAATACGGCCACTCAGAAATTGTTTGCATCCACCGCTGATCCTTTTAGTCCGACAAAGGCTTACGTGATGGAAATAGATACCACCCAATTATTTAATTCTCCTTTTAAAAGAACCCGCGAAATAAATTCAACGGGGGGAGTTTTGGAATTCGATCCCGGTTTTAATTACCAGCATAATACTGTTTATTACTGGCGGGTAGCGGTAAAGCCGGCTTCAGGGTTGCCGGGGGATTTTCATTGGAATAAATCTTCCTTTATTTACCTGGCGAATAGCTCACTTGGATCAAATCAATCACATTATTACCAGCAATTAGCGTCTGATACACAAAATATTAAGCTAACCCCGGCCAGGCAATGGGAGTTTTCAAAATTGCTCAATTTAATAGAAATTAGAAATGCGGTATGGGCCTCAGGCGCAAAGAGTAATGGTGATGTAACCATTGAAATAAATGGATCTGACTTTACGCGTGGTTTCTGTGCCTACTCAAGAATAGCTTTTTCTGTCGTAGATCCTATAAGTCTAAAACCCTGGTTAAATAATAACATTGGTGTACCAGGGAAATTTGGAAGCCAACCTACTTGTCAAGAAGTTACGCAGGCTACATTCCAGTTTAATGTCATGGATCAGAATCAGCGGAAAGCGGCCATGAATTTTCTCAGAGATTCTGTTCCGGATAATTTCCTGGTTATTACAAGAATGATGGCCGGACGAACAGTACCGGAAAATACATTTGCAACAAATTGGTTAGCGGATACTTCTGCTTTTGGATCAGGAAATTCGCTGTATCATGCCTTAAAATCAGAAGGATTTTACTCCATAGATTCCTTTAACCGTCCACGGGCATTCATATTTGTTTATCAAAAAAATAATTCGGATTTTGAACCGGCCTTCGAATTTTCTGAAGGCATTTACGACAAACTTCATTTAACGAAACCCTATCTATCCAACGATTCTATCGGATATATTACATCTCCGAAATTTGGTCCCTCGCTGGAATGGAAAGAAATGCATTGGCGTGGAACAAGCCTCGAGCCAAACTCCCAGGATAAACCATCTGTCCAAATCATAGGGATTGATTACACTGGAAATGAAACAATCCTTTATAACGTAGATAAATCCCAGCAGGACGTTGATATATCATCTGTGGATGCCGCGAAGTATCCGTTTATACAATTAAAAATGCGCAACCTTGATAGGGAAAACGTAACTCCTTACCAATTATCCTATTGGAGATTGAACTATGTTTCTCCTCCGGAAGGTGCTATGACTCCGAATTTGTTTTTTACTTCAAAGGATTCATTAGAACAGGGAGAAATATTAAATTTTGGAGTGGCATTTAAAAATATCAGCATTCCATCGTTCGATAGTTTGAAAGTGAAATTATCTGTCATTGATGAAAATAATGTCACGCATTTATTACCCGTGCTTCGTCAAAAGCCGCTTATTTCAGGTGATACAATTCTGTTTAAATTCCCGATTAATACAAAAACATTCAAAGGCGATAATACGATCTATGTTGATTTTAACCCCGATAATGATCAGCCGGAACAATATCATTATAATAATTTTCTCTATAAGAAGTTTTATGTAAAACCCGATAACTTTAATCCTCTTCTGGATGTGACGTTTGATGGGGTGCATATTTTAAACAGCGATATTGTATCGGCCAGACCGCATATCCTTATTAAGCTAAAAGATGAAAGTAAATTCATGGCTCTGAGCGATACGGCTCTTTTCAGAGTTCAGATAAGATATCCGGACGGCAGCCTGAGAGCCTATCATTTTGATAATGATACGATGCGGTTTTCGGCACCGAATCTCAGCCAGGGAGATAATACAGCTACCATTGACTTCTCTCCGCAACTTTCCGGCAATGACGATGAATACGAATTGATCGTATCAGGAAAAGATGTGGTTGGAAACAAAGCGGGGGAGTTGGATTATCATGTGAAATTCAGGGTGATCAGCAAACCGATGATCTCTAATTTATTGAATTACCCGAATCCGTTTACTACTTCAACTGCTTTTGTATTCACTGTTACGGGTTCTGTTGTTCCGCAGAATATCCGCATACAAATTTTGACCGTAACAGGTAAGGTTGTACGGGAAATAACAAAAGAAGAATTAGGTCCCCTGCATATCGGCAGAAATATCACAGAATTTAAATGGGATGGAACAGATATGTTCGGACAGAAATTAGCCAATGGAGTTTACCTATACCGGGTATTGACCAATCTTGATGGAAAATCATTGGAAAAATATACTGCCGATGGCGATAAAACGGATAAGTATTTCAACAAAGGATATGGAAAAATGTATTTGATGAGATAGGAATTCTAATAGTTTATATTCAAAAGGCTGCTTTTTAAGTGGCCTTTTTTATGAAACCGGTAGTTTTCTTTCTGAGACAAATCGTCGAAATCCATACCGATACTAAATTTGCTCGGAGCATTTATAATTTATATGCGGTTAATATGGAAAAGACCTGAGATTTATCAGTTACCGGCTTTCATTTTCTACTTCCTAACTTTGCATTAATGGAATTAATTTATTACGATGTAATTATCATTGGCGGTGGTCCCATCGGATTGGCTGCTGCAATAGAAGCAAAGAAAGCCGGCTTAAAATATCTTATTTTAGAAAAAGGAGCCCTGGTAAATTCTTTATTCAACTACCCGGTAAACATGACTTTCTTCAGCACAAGCGAAAAACTTGAAATTGGCGGAGTACCTTTCGTGAGCAACCATGTGAAACCAGTCAGAAGTGAAGCCCTGGAATATTACCGGCGAATTGTCACGTCATTTGATTTAAATATTCATCTTTTTGAAGAGGTGAAAGAGGTGAAAAAATATTCTGAAAAGAAATTTGAAATTAAAACATCTCTTTCGAAATACGCATGTGAAAATGTTATTATCGCTACCGGTTTCTATGATATTCCCTTCCTGTTAAACATAAAAGGGGAAGACCTTCCTAAGGTAAAACACTATTACGACGATCCGCATTATTACGCTTTTCAGAAAGTATTGGTAGTGGGAGCCGCGAATTCAGCCATAGATGCTGCTTTGGAAACCTGGCGTAAAGGGGCAGAAGTAACGATGGTCATCCGGGGAAATGAAATCAGCGACAGAGTAAAATATTGGGTAAAACCGGATATTGAAAACCGTATCAAAGAAGGGTCAATAAAAGTATTTTTTAATTCGGAAATAAAAGAAATCCGCGAAAAGGAAGTGGATATTTTGACACCTGGCGGTAGGATAGTGACTATAAATAATGATTGGGTTTTAGCCATGACTGGTTACCAACCGAACCTTGCTTTTCTAAAAGGTATGGGAATAAAAATTTCTGAGGATGGAGTTTGCACTCCCTCCTATAATGAGAATAACTATGAATCCAATGTAAAAGGAATTTACCTGGCAGGTGTCATTTGTGGCGGCCTGAATACGCACGTTTTCTTTATTGAAAACTCCCGGGAACATGCTAAGAAAATTATTAAGCATATCACTGGTCAAGTTGAGGCAGACATATAAATTAATTATTGTTCTGCTTCAATTTTAGTATGATTTTTTTGTACTTTCTTTCATTTGATACATACATATAGTGGGTAGACACAATGCCGCTTAATATGGATGCGACAATGATTGCATATATAAGATTCGGTCCGCCGGTTTCCCAAAGGTTGGTAAATAATTTTGAAAGAAAGAAAATCAGTAAAAAAGAAACTACTGACCAAGCCATTGTAAACAAGGCATAAAATTGCCACTTAGGGCCACTCTTTTGTTCTTTCCAATGCTCTAAGAAATTTCGCTCTGCACTTGTAAGAATATAATTCGTCTGGTTCATTTTTATTTTTATTCAGCCATCATTTCCGTGGCTACATTGATAACATCTTCTACATTTGGTTTACTAAAATAATCTCCATCACTACCGTACGAAGGTCTGTGTGCCTTACCTGTTAACGTTCTTGGAGCCACATCCAGCCACTTGTAACCGCCTTGTTCCTCCATTACCTTGGTAAACATATAAGCTGACGCGCCACCCGGAACATCTTCATCTATAAAAACAATTCTATTGGTCTTTTTTAATGAATCCAAAATTGTATGATGAATATCGAAAGGCAATAAAGTTTGTACGTCTATAATCTCACAACTAATATTTTGAGCTTCCAGATCATCAGCCGCTTCACTCACGATCCTTAAAGTAGAACCATAGGATACCATCGTAATGTCGGTACCTTCTTTTATAACCTCCGGTGTACCCAATGGAATGGTATATTCCAGGAGGTTTGAAGGTAATAATTCTTTTAAACGGTATCCGTTTAAACACTCAATCATGATAGCCGGATCATTTCCCTTTAAAAGTGTATTATACAAACCTACGGCCTGCGTCATGTTTCTTGGTACGCATACATACATACCGCGAAGAGCATTTATAATAACGCCCATAGGAGATCCACTATGCCAAATCCCTTCCAGTCTGTGTCCCCTGGTTCGCACAATCAGTGGAACACTTTGCTGTCCTTTAGTCCGGAAGTGCGTGGTACACACATCGTCACTCAGTGGTTGTAACCCAAAAAGCAAATAATCCAGGTATTGAATTTCCGCGATTGGCCGCAATCCACGAAGTGCAAGGCCAATGCCTTGTCCCATAATAGTTAGTTCACGAATACCTGTATCGAAAATCCTGTCTTTTCCATATTTTGCCTGCAAGCCACTAAAGCCTTGATTCACATCTCCAATTCCTCCTAAATCCTCCCCAAACGCAATCACTTTTTTATTGGTCTCAAATAATTGATCAAAGTATTTATTGAGTAATTCGAATCCATTGACCATTTTATTTTCTGAAGAAAATTTAGCGGGAGTAGCCGTAACATTCAATGTGGATTTAATGCCTTCATTATATAAATGGCTGTTGAATAATTCTTTGTTCTCATCCGTTAGTTTATGGGAATAGTTTTTTATATCAGCAATAGATTCATCTTTCCCTGCTTTATTTACAACTGTAGCCAAGGCTTTCATCATGTCCCTTCTCAAAGGTTCACGATTTGTTTTCAGTTTACTGATGATGCCATTAATCATTTGTTTTGTCTGCGGAGTACCTGAGTAGTTTTCTAACAAACTGATCGTTTCATTCATCTGCGTCTTTATAGGAGTAGTGAATTTTTCCCAGGCAATTCTACGGCTTTCTTTCACGAGAACCTTCGCTTCTTTCTCTATTGCACTCAACTCTTCTTCATCCGCAAGAGCATTTGTGATCATCCATTCACGCATTTGCTTCTTCGCATCCCATTCTCTTTCCCAGTTAAGTCTTTCTGTTGACTTATACCGCTCATGGCTACCCGAAGTAGAATGACCCTGTGGCTGCGTAAGTTCTTCAATATGAAATAAGGCAGGAGTTTGGGTTTCCCGGATATTTTTAATAGCGCTTTCAAATATTTCACACATGCTGGCATAGTCCCAGCCTTTTAATTTATAAATATTTATGCCATTGGTATTCTCTTCCTTTTGCATGCCGCATAATGCGTCGGAAATAGATGATTTTACAGTTTGATATTCCGTTGGAACAGAAATGCCATAACCATCATCCCAAACAAAAACAGCTAGTGGAATTTGCAATACTCCGGCCGCGTTCATGGTCTCCCAAAAGTGGCCTTCAGATGTGGATGCATCTCCTATGGTACAAAAACATACTTCATTTCCATTATCACTTAGATTTGTGAACTCTTGTAGTTCAGGTACTTTTCTGAAAATCTTTGAGGCGAATGCCAACCCAAGAGCACGCGGCATTTGGCCACCTGTTGGCGCTATGTCTGCTGAAATATTTTTCTTATGTGCAAGAGGAAGCCATTCTCCATTCTCATCTACAAATTTTGTTGCAAAATGTGCGTTCATTTGTCTGCCGGCACTAAACGGATCATTATTTAAATCCGGATCTGCATATAATTGAGAAAAAAACTGTTCCACTGTTGCCAATCCATTTGCAAACATAAAAGTCTGATCGCGATAATACCCTGAACGGAAATCCCCCGGCATAAAAAATTTTGCCATAGCTACCTGCGCTACCTCTTTTCCACCTCCAAAAATTCCAAACTTTGCCTTTCCTGTAAGAACCTCTTTACGCGCCAAAAGACTTGTTTCCCTGCTTATGCAGACAACTTTATAATCTTTGAGCACTTCTTTTTTGAAATTATCAAAAGAAAGGTTTTCCAGAAGGTCATTTTCATTGATTTGGTTGTTGTCCATAACTGCAAAAATATTAATTCTGTTTGATGAATGTTAAAAATCTATGCAAGCGGTTACAATTTGCAACCTTTTCTTTCGTTTTACTATCTTTGAGACCGTTTAAATGTATTAAAAATGAAAGGACTTTTCACGTTTATTTCTTGTTTTGTTATTTGTTTAGGTGTTCAGGCTCAAGCAAAAACCTCAGGGAACACTAAGAATAAGGATTCAAGAACTGCCTCGCCGAATGCTCCACTTGTGGTAGAATCCGCAATTCCTGAAGAAGGATTGTCTTTTAAGGAAGATGTCTACAATTTCGGAAAAATTCCACAAGGAAAGCCTGTAACGCATACATTCGTTTTCACCAACAAAGGTAAGGTACCTTTGTCATTGAATAATGTAAATGCCAGTTGCGGATGTACAACTCCAATCTGGGATAGGGAAACTATTAAACCGGGTGAATCCGGGAAAATTGTTGTAGGATATAACTCTGCAGCGGAAGGGCCATTTGACAAACCGGTTTCAATTGTTTATAATGGGAATCTAACAAAAGAAATACATGTGAAGGGGGAAGTTTGGAAAACACCTGTTTCCCCTGCACCTGAAAATAACATTATCAAATCATTGAATCAACAGAAATAATATTAATTTTATAAAAATAACAATCCTTAAAAAAGTATACAACCATGAGAAATTTATTATTAGCCGTTTTAGTTCTTACTTCTACTTCACTTTTTGCACAAAAAAAAGCGGATGATGTTGCAAAATTTAATGTGGAAACATTTGATTTTGGAAAAATAAAGCAGAATGTTCCGGCTACGGCAACATTCATTGTTACCAACATCAGCAGTGAGCCATTAATTATTGACCAGGCAAATCCATCTTGTGGTTGCACTGTTGCTGATTATACAAAGGCGCCTATTGCACCAGGTAAAACTGGCTATATTAAAGCGATTTTCAATGCTGCTGATCTGGGTCCGATAGGCAAGCAGATAACTGTAAAATTTGCTAATGCGACAGATGTGAAATTCCTGAATTTTAAAGGCGAAGTTTTAGCAAATACTGCTGCACCAGCAAGTGCGCCTGCCAAAAAAGCACCTAAAAAGACTAGTGGAAAATAAGAATTCATTTATATTTTCAAAAAAGAACCTGCACATTGTGCGGGCTTTTTTTATGAGCAGGCAGGAGCCAGGTTTTGAGAGCTTTTAGCTATGAGCCACTTTCCAAAAGTTCGAAGTCAGGTTTAAGCTTTCAGGAGAAAATTCAGCAACTTTTGGAAAGTTTCAGAAGCCACGATTATTACAAGATGATGTATTGATCAAAAGCACATCAATAATTTTAAGAACTATTTTTAGATATAAGGTAAATAAGGTTGGGACGATTTTGTTTCATACCTGCTACTAAGTTTAAGACAGTTTAAATCAGGCTGAAGCCTATCTTTTTACAAAATACCTCTATCCTCTTTCTATTTCAGGGGATAAGTTTTTGAATAGCTCTAACCTTATTAAATCTCTT
>JBBSUB010000120.1:0-12683 GCA_038235345.1 Chitinophagales bacterium | reverse complement strand
GGATAAAAAATAAACGATAAGGAGAAGATCATAAAACATTCGTAGGATTATCTTCTTTTTAAAATGTATCTTTTGCAACAGGGATGGATCTTTGAATCAATTAAAAAATGAGAATATCTAAAATCTAACTATGCCAGGTAATAATCAATTTTCAGATCTTGTAAAGAGCCCGTTCAAATTCAGGTTGTACCTGCTTTCAAAACTTCCGGCTGCTTTTTTTTCAGGGATAAAAATTAAAAAATTTACGCCCGAAGAAGCGACGACGGTTGTGCCGTTTAAATGGCTTACTCAAAATCCTTTTCGTTCTACTTATTTCGCTTCCCTGGCCATGGCAGCGGAAATGAGTACGGGCCTTCTCGCATTGAATAATATCTATCAGAAAAAACCGGCAGTTTCCATGTTGGTGACAAAAATGGAAGCTAATTATTTTAAAAAAGCCGTTGGTAAAACCTATTTTAACTGCAACCAGGGATTGGATATAAAAGACGCAGTTCAACAAGCCCTCGACAACCCCGATGGAAGCACCGTGACCATTAAATCAACCGGCAGAAATGAGCAGGGAGAAATTGTAGCATTGTTTTTATTTACCTGGTCTTTCAGGAGGAAAAGTTTGTAGTTTGTGGTTTGTAGTATTTAGTTTTGCAGGAATAAAATATACTTCAAACACGAATTTCAGGCACGAATTGCACGAATTCTTCAAACTTCGAACTCCGAACTTTGAACTTTGAACTTCAAACTTTGAACTTCAAACTCCGAACTCCGAACTTTGAACTTCCTAACGCCTACCACCTAATACCCAACACCTAATACCTGATACCTGACACCTGACACCTACAAAAATGACCTACTCCCAAACCCTCCACTACCTCTACGAAAAACTGCCTCTCTTCAGTCGCTCCGGAGCAAAAGCATATAAAGCAGATTTAAAAAATACCCTTGCCCTTTGTACATTCTTAAGAAATCCGCAGGATCAGATTAAATCGGTTCATGTAGCAGGTACAAATGGAAAAGGATCAACCAGTCATATGCTGGCCGCAATCATGGCTCAAAACGGGTATAAGACCGGTTTATATACTTCGCCGCATTTAAAGGATTTCAGAGAAAGAATCAAAATAAACGGGGCGATGATTCCGCAGGAATTTGTTGTGGATTTTGTTGAAAAAACCCAGGATATAATCGAAGAAATAAGTCCATCATTTTTTGAACTCACTTTTGCTATGGCGCTGGATTATTTTGCTCATGAGAAAGTAGATATCGCTATCATCGAAACCGGTCTGGGTGGCAGATTAGACAGCACCAATGTGATTCATCCGCTTGTATCTGTGATCACGAATATCGGCCTGGACCATGTGGATATTTTAGGCGATACATTGGAAAAGATCGCTTTTGAAAAAGCCGGTATCATTAAACCGGAAACGCCGGTTGTAATTGGACAATTTACGAAAGAAACCAAACCGGTATTTTTAAAAAAGGCAGTAGAAACACATTCTGAAATTACATTTTCCCAGGAAAATTATTCCATCCTTTCTGCAAAAAATAACCATGATTTTTTAGATGTTGAGGTCATTCGCATTGAAACAAATACCAGGGAAAATTATCACCTGGATTTAGGCGGTTTGTATCAACAAAATAATTTGCTGAGCGTGTTATCTGCCTTGGAGTATTTAAAAGATCATTTCGTAATGAGTGAAAACAATATCAAGACCGCTCTTGCAAATGTCAAAAATTTAACCGGCCTGCATGGCAGGTGGGAAGTGATTAACGCACAGCCAAAAACGGTGTTGGATGTTGCCCATAACGCGGATGGCGTAAGCCAATTATTAAAACAGATTTCAGTTACTCCATTTCGTGCACTTCATCTAATTTTTGGAATGGTTAAGGATAAAGATATTGATACTGTTCTCTCCCTGCTACCGGAGAAGGCTCATTATTATTTTACAAATGCGCATATTCCGCGGGCGTTACCGGCTACTGAATTAACGGAAAAAGCTTCCTCATTTGGATTAAAAGGAGACTGGTATGATGATGTAAATTCCGCACGCAAAGCGGCTGAGGAAGCAAGTTCACCAGAAGATTTAATCGTGATATTCGGAAGTGTATTTGTGGTTGGAGAAGTAGAGAAGATGTAAATAGCTCAAATTTAAATTGATGAATTTTTTGAGGGAGGGTCGGAACGCATTATGGGTGCATTTCAAATCGTCGCAACGACACTTTAATATAGGACAATAGATACACCACCGACGAGATACAGCTCCTGTTAGTGCGACGCCAACCCGCGACATTTTAAAATACATTGAGATGTATGACCGGGAGGGAGTTTTATCTCTATTTAAATCTGCAAAATTCGGCGGACAATATTCGACCCCGTTGGGGTCGGTGTGAAAGGCTTCAACATTTGCTATCAACATTTGACCCCGTTGGAGTCGGTAAAATCTCCTACCAAATTAAAAGGATAATAATTTTAAGAGAAGAAATAAATAGTTGTAAAATATGGTTATTACCTTCAAAAAGGAGTTCCTGAAATTATTTTGCAGAGTACCTTAAAAATGAAAAATCTTTCAGGGAATTAATGGCTTAAAACCTCCTGTCGAAAAATGTTTACGCCAGTTCATTAGTAATCCCTCTATAGGCGCGTCAATGTTTCGCTAAAAACAACTCTGAAAACATAGTTTTCAATTCGTGAAATTGGTGCCTAAAATTCGTGTTTAAATAAATGCAGTTGTATAGAATAAATTACCGGCAAAACATTTCGGTTACAAGATGAACTGTTAATCACCAAATAGCGTTGGAGTCAGTTAAACACTCTTATCGTTACTAAGGTTATCAGACCCCAACGGGGTCAAATGTTGATAGTTGTAGCAATAGTTGAATACCCGACCCCAACGGGGTCGAATCAATGTTTGAATTTAAAAGTGAGTGAGACTTTTTTGGGAACCCGTAGACACCAACCAAAACCTATACTTCACCGTCGGCCTAGTTGCCAACCAGCGACATTTTGAAATGCACCCATGCGTTAGCTGCCTGCCACGTTTTTATCGGGGTCTGAATCATAATGTAGATAATCGTTCAGGCAGCCGAAGAAAGCGCACCGACCATATAAAAAATTCACAGTTGTTCCAGGACCAATAAGGTTTCCAAAACCTAATAGGCCCCTTGTAGGATAAAGCTTCCAGCCCTATAGATCTGTAAATAGAATGAAATTTTGACGCGGAGAAGTTTTAGTTGAGCATGGATTATTTTCTGAAATTTGATCATGCCTTATTGCGCATACAAGTGGCTGGTGAGGACACCAACCACGGCTTATTGCGCAGAGAAGTGGCTGGTGAGGACACCAACCACGGCAGGCAGCCGCCGTTCAGAATTTCGTTTGAAATGGTAATTCTGTGGTGGTTTATCGGCTGTTCAACATTCTTTTCATTACCTAAACAGCCTGCTATTTTTGAAGACGTTTGCCCCCGTGATTGGTGTCTCACCGGCCAGTCTTTCTGCTTGGTTGTTATCCTTCCCGGTTGTTCCAAAACCTATAAGGTTCCGAAGACCTATAAGGTTTCCAAAACCTTATAGGTCTGTTGTAAGATAAAGCTTCGAGCTTTATAGATCTGTAAATAGAATGAAATTATGACGCGGAGAAGTTTTAATTGAGCATGGATTATTTTCTGAAATTTGATCATGCCTTATTGCGCAGAGAAGTGGCTGGCAAGGACACCAACCACGGCAGGCAGCCGCCGTTCAGGTTGTCGTTTGAAATGGTAATTCTGTGGTGGTTTATCGGCTGTTCAACATTCCTTTCATGACCTAAACAGCCTGCTATTTTCGAAGACGTTTGCCCAAGTGATTGGTGTCTCACCGGCCAGCCTTTCTGCTTGGCGACCGATCGTATAAAATTATTCACTGTTTTCCCTCTTTCAAAATATATGTATTCATGACTTCTCCGGAACAACTATTCCTGTCCAATCATTACAATTTCCCCATTTTGTGCAAGGCATAAAAGATGCAATTCACATGCAGGGATTGGACAATTTTATTATCCAAAAGATCCTTCTTTAAATCCTCGAGGGAAATTTTTTCTACCACCAAAAATTCAGTCGGATCTAAATGTTGCTCCCCGGTTTTAATACCACCTTCGGCTAAAAATAAATAGGTATAATTATTCAACACACCGGGATTTGCCGCTACTTTCCCTAATTCTGTAAAGGTCGAAAAAGAATAGCCGGTTTCTTCCTGTAATTCGCGGGCAATGGCTACGGCAGGCGTTTCATTGGCATCTACAAATCCACCCGGTAATTCTAAAATACTTTCTTCAATCGGATGCCTGTATTGCTTAACCATCAATACTTCGCCTTCTTTTGTAAGGGCAACGGCACATACTGAAACGGGAAGTTCCACGACAAAATACTCTTCCACAATTTTACCTTCAGGAGTTTCACACCTGTCTTTTCGGGCGGTAAAATATTGATGTTTACTTAAGTATTTTGAGGATAAAATCTTCCATTTCATTGATTGCATAATGATCCGAAATTAATACCAGTTTAACCTGTTTCTAAGTGAAGTAATTTGCGCCACATGATGTTTACCATGCCAGGCGTAAGTCTTTAAGAGTTCCCAAAGGGTAATCGGCTTTTTCATTTCAGGATGAAAAATGGTGCGTTGCCATTGCTCTTCCGTCATGGATTTCATGAGCGTATACCATCTGGTATGTAAGGCATGAAGCAAGGTGAGAGAGACATTAATCGGAACTGTATTGGGATCATCCAATAACGCCCAGGAATCCTGGTCGTATGGTTTTATGACCGGTTCATTTTCTGTGAGACCTAGTTTAAACCGGACATAAGCGTTCATATGACTATCGGCCACATGGTGTACCAGTTGATTCAACGTCCATCCATCCGGGCGGAAAGAATTTTCTAATTGATCCGCATCCAGATTCAAAATAGCCATCTCCAGGGAAGTTGGAAGCATTTTAATATCAATAAGCAAAGAGGACTTAACTGATTCTGTAAAGTCCTCTTTGCTTATTGGCTGGTCTTCCTGCCGGCCAATCGGATAACGAATATTTTCGGCGTTATCCATAAATATTAATGTACGATTTCCACTAATTCAATATCGAAGATCAAGGCAGCACCACCGGGAATATCTCTTCCTGCTCCACGATCGCCATAACCTAATTCAGAAGGGATAAATAATTTCCACTTGCTTCCTACGGGCATCAATTGCAAGGCTTCTACCCAGCCCTGGATTACACCTGTAACCGGAATTTCAATTGGTTCGCCTCTTTTGTAGGAATTATCAAACTCCTGTCCGTTGATCAGCGATCCGGCATAATGAGCTTTTACGGTGTCTTGTGCGGTAGGAATTGGACCTGTACCTGCGGTAATAATTTCATATTGAAGTCCGCTGGGCAAGGTAATGACACCCGCACGCTTTTTATTTGCTTCAAGAAATTTTTTGCTTTCTTCTTTCACTATTGTTGATTTTGAGTTCATAAATTCTTGTAATTTTTTTTGGATAGTCATATTTGCCTGGTCCGGTGTTACGGTTGGAGCATTTTTATATACATCATTAAATCCTTTTTTTACCATGTCTCCGTTTATACTTTCCACTCCCTGCATTTTATAAAAATCTGCTACCTGTACGCCGATGGCATAGCTCAAACTATCCTTTGCAGACATTGCTTTAACTGATTGAAGAGTTTTAGCGACAGGTTTTGCTGCGGTTTTTACAGGTGCTTTTTTTGCCTGTGCAAAGCCGGCAGTAATTGAAAATAAAAACAAGGACCCAAGGACGATTTTCTTCATATTATATTTTTTAATAGGGATGCAAATATAGTTTAATCCTGATTCAAAAATTATTCAGGAAAGTTAATTTAAGGGGAAGCCTGCCGGCAAAAAACAAGAGTCAAAACCAAGCGGAAATAATGACCTCGTAAGCCACACCATTTTAGAAAATGGCTTCCAATTCTTTAAAATGACGAATAATATAAGTGGGTTTGATTTCGCAATCCGCATGAATATGATTTGCAAAAACGGTGTCCATTCCGGCTTTTGTTGCGCCCATAATATCCGCATTTAAATTATCGCCGATCATAATTCCTTCCTTCATTTTACAACCTGCCTGTTTGATCGCATATTCAAAAATCTCTTTTTTCGGTTTTACTGAATTGGAAATTTCAGATGTGATCAAATGGGTGAAATACCTTTCCAGCTTCGAATGTTTTAATTTACTCCGCTGAGTTTTTTCAAATCCATTTGTGATCAGGTGCATTTGATATCCTTTTGCTTTCAGATAATCCAGTATCTCGAAGGTATAATCAAATACATTTTTTTTGGTTGGAAGGGTTTCCAGGAAATAAATACCCATCTCTTTAGATAATTTTTCATCTGCAATTTTAAAATCCAGCAAGGTGCGCCACATTCTCCGCCATTTTAATTCCTGGCTGGAAATATATCCTTTTTCATACCTGTCCCATAAGATGGCATTGTGTTTCAAATAAGTCTCAAAAAATACCTCAAAGGGCCCGATAGCTTTTGATTCCAATTCAAATTCTATATAAAGTTCACTTAGAGCTTCTTTTGCATTTGTATCAAAATCCCAAAGTGTATGATCAAGGTCGAAAAAGAGATGGGGATAATTCACGATAAACCGGTTTTTAGAAAGTTGTAAAATCTTACCTTCTGATTTAGATTAAATTTGTTATAATTATCAACTCATTAATAACGAAAACACATTATGAATATTGTAATTACGGGAGCAGGTAAAGGTATGGGAAAAGCGTTAACGCATCGATTCGGTGCGGATAATAATAACATTTATATATGTTCACGTACAGAAAGTGAACTCAAGAAAGTGGCAGAGGAAGTTGAAAAAGCCTGTCCTGAAAGCAGGGTAAGGTATTTTGTTACCGACCTGAGTACCAAAGTGGGAGTGCTGGATTTTGCCAACTGGATAAAAAAACAGGAAATCGATGTGGACATTCTGATAAACAATGCAGGGAATTTTATTCCGGGAAGCGTCTATAATGAAAAAGAAGGCACGCTGGAAAAAATGATTGAAACAAATTTATACAGTGCCTATTATTTAACCAGGGCCTTATTGCCTAAAATGATGAAAAATAAACGCGGTCATATTTTCAACATGTCTTCCATTGCAGCTCTCCAGGCCTATGATAATGGCGGAGCATATAGCATCAGCAAATTTGCCCTCACAGGCTTCAGCAAAAATCTCAGGGAAGAAATGAAAGAATACGATATAAAAGTAACGACGGTATTCCCCGGTGCGGTTTATACTTCTTCCTGGGAAGGAAGTGGTGTACTTCCCGAAAGAATTATGGAGGAAACTGACATTGCTGAATTAATTTATTCCGCCGCTTCTCTATCGCCCCAGGCTTGTGTAGAGGAAATAATCGTGCGGCCGCTCAAAGGCGATCTGCCCTAAATATTTTTTTATAAGGCTCTGTTACTTAACCTTTCTTTAAAATCTTTTCCGATTACATTTGTAACTCACTTTTCTATATAAGATGTTTCCAATTCTACGATCAGTTTTTACGAAATACACCTTACTTCTGGTATTTTTTACCTGTGGAACTTGTGTCCAAAAAAGTATCGCCCAGGCAACATTTTCTGCTGTATGCCCCATAAAGGAAATGGGAAAAAACGACCTTTTAAATATTGAATTCAAGATAGAAAATGCCGAATATATTGAAACGATTATCCCTCCAAACTTCAAGAATTTTACAATAGTAAGCGGTCCCAACCAACAACGGGGAATGAAATCAGTGAATGGGAAAACAGACACCTATGTATCGATAGGTTTTTCGCTTCAGCCCTCCGGACCAGGCACATTCAAGATCGGATCAGCTATTGCAAGAGCGGATGGCAAGGAGTTTTCTACCAAACCAATCACTATAAAAGTATCGAAGGAAGCGCATGTAGGTTCAGGTAATAGCCGCGGAAATTCATCTCCTTTTCCAAATGTTGGTTTTGATTTTTCTCCACCTGCTCCAACCAATCAGTTTGATGACTATATATTAAAACCCGGAGAAAACCCGGAAGAAAAAGTAAAGAAAAATCTCTTTCTGAAATTAGATGTCAATAAAACAAATTGCTACGTAGGAGAACCCATTACTGCCTCCTTTAAATTATATAGCAGGCTTCGTTCAGAAACCCAGGTCACTGATGCGCCTTCTTTTAATGGATTTTCGGTGAGTGAATTGGATTTCAACAATAATGGACGCATAGAGGACTATAACGGCCGGAAATACAATGTATATACGCTGCGTAAGGTGCAGTTGTATCCGATGCAGGAAGGAGATGTAACGCTTACTCCTCTCGTTGCAAACAATAGGGTAAGTTTTATAAAATCGGAATATGCAGAGAAGCAGCGGCATGATCGTTTTTTTGACATGCTGGAAAATTTTTCTGAAGATAATTCTCCTGAAAATACCGTGATTGAAAAGAATGTTGAATTAAAAAGTGAGCCACGGACGATTCATGTAAAACCTTTGCCCGATAAAGAGGTTCCTGTAAATTTCAAAGGTGCTGTAGGTAATTATTCCATTAGTTCCTCCATAGATAAAAACAATCTGACAACAGATGATGCAGGGAATCTACAGATCACCATTTCAGGAAGTGGAAATATTCAATTAGTAAACGCGCCCGCAATAGCCTGGCCGGAAGGAATAGAGGGTTTTGATGCCCGGATGAAGGAAGACTTAGATAAATCATCCGTTCCTATAAATGGGCGTAAAACATTTACCTATCCATTTACGCTTTCCAAGGTGGGCAATTTTGTGTTACCTGCAATTTCCTTTTCTTATTTTGATCCGGAAACCTCAGTTTATAAAACGGTTGAAACTGCTCCTATTTATTTACAGGTAAAAGCAGGTGCTAAAAAAATTCCTTCCAATTCAAAAATACAATCCAACGATAATCAGGAATTTTTAAAAGCTCATTCTTCCGAATTAACTTATGGAATAATAGCATCTGTCCTTATTTTGCTGATCATTTTATTATTTAAAAATAACCGCACAAAAAATAAAGAAACAAGTCAGAAAGACATTATTATTGATGATCTTCAAAATAAAATCCATCCAAAAGAAGAGTCTTTCACCATTCCGGATAACCCACTGCTGGAAGCACATGAAAAACTGACCTCCAGCAACGCGAATGAGTTCTTTGTGGTACTGAATTCTTCGATGAAGAAATACCTCTCCGGAAAATTTAAAATTCCATTGGAGGAATTCTCCAGGAAGCGAATTTATGAAGAAATGGATACCCGCAATGTTGGTATCGGCACTTCACAGATGGTCAATTCTCTTTTGGAAGAAATTGAACTGAATTTATATTCTATGCCTCAACAGCAACATTTGCAAAATGCGTTTGAGAAGGCATCGGAGGTGGTGGCTTTGTTGGATAAGCAGTGCCAGAGGCGAAAAGGATAGACAATTGATGATTGACGATTGACGATTTAGGATTGACGATTTAGGGTTTTTTTAGTGAATTCCAGGTCGGTACCGCAGGTCAGACCGGTTACATGTAAGCGCTTCAATTTTTTTTAAAACCTCAACTTTTTAAAGTCTATTCTTTCATAATAGCAGAGTCTTAAATTTTTACCCGCTGTCTGACCTGCGGTACCGACAACTGGCAGCGTATGTGCATGTTTAGGTCGGTACCGCAGGTCAGACCGGCTTACGTTTAAGACCTTGTAGTTTCTTTAAAACATGGGGTTTTAGGTTCATTTCTTCCGCGAACTTAGCTGGCTTTGTTATACGCTCATTCCTTTTTTTGTCAGTCAGTACTTTTGTAAACGTCTGTTGGGTTTTTACCGGGATAGTCATTATGTACTATTGCATTTACATTGGCCTCACGCAGAGCTTAGGCGTTTGCAGTTTTCAAACTACGTTTGGCGCATGACAGGAAATGATAAATTCTTTCGCAAGAACGTCAACCCAACCCTGCATGTGCAAAACCAATGACGAAAAATATCGTTCCCCGAACTTATTCATATTTCACAAATCCCTTCATCAGGGTGCTTCAAATAATTTTCCATTTGAAATTTTCAACGAAAAAATTACCTGATTAGATAATAACGGCAAAACACTTCTCTTCTGAGTTTGAATTGTTAGAAGACTGCCACATTACTTCAATTTCATCTGGACAATAACAGGATTGGATTTGCGATCTTCTGTCTTAAAATATTTTTCCATTACATTGGAATATTTGGGATTTTTAGCCTTTGTATTTTCTTTCGCTGCAAACATGTGTAAAGACGGAACATGGCTATAAAAATAGCCGTCATTGTAAATCATTCCTCTTATGCTCGTGTAAAACCCACCCATTAAAGGTAGAAAACTGCTTCTTTCATCAGGCGTTATGCGTTCCAATGACACTAACCGACCGGTTTTTAAATTATAGATCAGGTTATATTGCTTCGTATCTTCTGTGCCCTGGGTCCACTGGTAACTACGCTGGTCAATTTTAAATAACAGCAAATCGCCCTCAAAATAAATATTGCTAACTCCTGAAATGATATCGGTCATTTTATAACTATTATCTCTTAAACTATCGATCTGTTTTGGATCAGTAGTTTCCAGTAAATCTTTAGCAAACATTCGATTAAAAGGGAAAACAAGCGTATATATTTTCTGTACTGTGTCTTTGGTTACCCTGTAAATGGTATTATCATATTGTATAGATACATAAACAACGCTATCCTGATTTGAGGGTGTAATATTAGGCCAGGAACCAAGAGCACACTTACCTGGTGTTATTGCTGCGTTGAAGGGTAAAAAAGATTTATAAATTGCTTCGTTTTTGTAAATTGAAAGGGCATAAATCACACTATCTACCGGTTTTTTGCCTGGCTCAAAATAGCAACTCTCTGTATTCAAATAATAGCCTCCTCCCAAAGAAGTCATATCCTTATCCTTTTCGCTTGATTTAATTTTGAGATGATCTTCCAATTTCACACCCGATAAACTATAATATTGAATGATCCTTTTTTCGGTTTGAGAATTATAAAATGTTATGAGAATTCTTTTTGTGCTGGTTTCGTGAGACAACCCGGGATACTCATCTTTCTTAAGTTTCACTTTAGTAATATACGTTCCATCCTTCTTAAAAAACAAAACGGCACGTGTATCATTATCCGAAATTACGTAGCTGCTATCTGTCACAATCATGTTGCTGATAGCGCCAAACAAGCTCTCTTTTGTTGTTTGTAAAGGAATATAATTCACTTCATCAAAGTAATCTCCGACCACCCCACCATAAGCTTGCGCGGGATCTATGCGCAACTTAGGAACTCCCTGCGCTTTCAGTGTTATAGCAAACGTTGTAAAAACCAATAAGCAACCAATTATCTTTTTGAGCATACCCAAACTTTTTTTTGATAAAATCACCTGCCAAACTTTCTGGGGAAGTAAGATAAGGTGATCATGAAATATTGTTGCAAAACATTTACATATCCAAAACTTTGAGAATTACCGCTAACAGAGGTTAGGATAGCTTTGTTTTGATGTAACATATCCAGGGCAGAAAATTTTACTTCCGCCCTGTTGCCTTGTAAAAACCGGTAAGTGAGATTTGCATTCCAGATTGCAAAGTTTATCGCTTCTACTTTATTTGCCCTGGCCTGGTTGAACGTAATATTGGTACTCCAGTTTAGATTTTTAGGAAATTGTAAACTTCCACTTAGCATGGTGGATATGGTTTGACTATTTAATTTATTATTATTAAAACCTTTCTGGACCGAATTGTAAAGATTGAGTCCTTGTTCCAATTTAAATGCAAACAGATCTTTAAATGCGTAATCGAGATTCAGACTTGAATTGCTGTTGTTTACTTTTGAAATATTATACAGGTTATTGATATAATTCGGATTCTTATTGAAAGAAAAATAAGTATTTAAACCCACCTGGTAAGTTTGATTCTTTCCTTTCTGGTATGATTTTCTGATAGACCCCTGCATATTCAAAAACCGGCGCCCATCCAGGTTTATAAAGAAGGATGTCCGCCTGCCAACAGCATCATAAAAAGTACTATCCGTAATAAAACGATTTACTTTGCCAAAACTGCCATTTATACTCCACACCAGAGGATTCTTTTTTCGACTGTTGTAATTATATCCTAAAAAAATCGTATGATTTTTTTGAGGTATTAAATTTAAATTCCCCATAGGAATATACAATACATTAGAGCTATCTATCAAAGGTGCTAATTGATAAATTTCAGGAAAAGTAATCGTTTTAGAATAGGAAAGATTCATCGAAGCATCAAATGCACCATATTGATTATTATTATAACTAGCAGAAACACCAGGAATAAATTCATTATAATGATAACTCAGATTCTGAATGGTTTGAGTAGCAGAATGCTGAAATTTGTAATGCTGGCTTTTTCCTGCGGCAGAAATGCTTATATACTTAGAATAGCGATTACTCAACTGCTTCATAAAAGTCTTTGATATAGTGAGCGAGGGAAGTATATTCACCGTTTCCAGATGCCTGTTATTTGTTAGATAGGAATTCAGTCTGTATTTATTAGATGCTGTATCCAAATCAAGCACTTTGTCTCTATACTCATTGTTGTTCAGGTATAGATCCGATGCGATTCTCATTTGGATATCGGCAAGGCGAAGATTACCAAAAATGATTTTTTTTAAATTTGGATATTCTAAATAAATATGAT
>JBBSUB010000119.1:0-12716 GCA_038235345.1 Chitinophagales bacterium | reverse complement strand
CGAAACGGACCTTATTGGGGGCGTGCCTTTAATTTGCTTCGTGACGTAAATTACATGTTGGCAACATTACCTCAATACAAATCCAATTTTAATGAAACAGCGTACAATGATTTTATAGGTGAAGGTTATTTTGCGAGAGCAATGGTTTTCTATGCGCTTGCAAAAAGATATGGTGGAATACCGCTGGTTAAGTCTGTATTGAAATATCCTGAGGTTCCGGCTGCTGATCTGGAAATTCCACGTTCTACAGAAGAAGAAACATGGAACCAGGTGTTGGTAGATTTTGATTCAGCCATTGCCTTTCTTCCTGCTTCAAGTATTAAAAGAGGTTATGCGAATAAAAATGTAGCGCAGGGTTTTAAATCTGAAGCTATGTTGTTTGCAGGTTCTGTTGCTAAATATAATAAAATTACAGGTTTTGGTACTAAAACCGGCATTCGGGTGATGGGTTTTGATCCGGCGAAAGCAGGAACTGCCTCCAGGAAATATTTCAAAGATGCGTACAATGCTGCACGTGAGGTGATGAAGTCCGGAAAGTATTCTTTGTATAAGAAAAAATGGTCTCCAAGTGATAAAGACGCTCAGTATCAAAATATGGTAGACATGTTCTTTGATGCTTCAAGTCCTGAAAATATTTATATTAAAGAATATCAATTTCCTGATTTGGCTCACGGGTTTGACTCTTATAATATACCCAGGCAGTTGATGGGAAGCAACGGCTATTCTGCCGGAAATACACCGACACTTGATTTCGTTGAATTATTCGATGGTTTTGCAAAAAATCCGAATGGCACCATAAAAGTATTTGATGCACAGGGTAAGTATATATTATTTGATAAAGTGACGGACATCTTTGCAAATGCCGAGCCTCGCCTCCGGGCAAATGTTATATTTGCAGGAGATGTGTTTAAGGGAGAAGTGATTGATATTCGACGGGGCATTTTTACTGGTAATGCTACTAATGGAATAAGCCCTTTAAAAGTAGTTAATGGTGGTGCTCCGGATTACACAGTTTCCGGCCCGGCAAATTATAACCAGGTGGACGCATACAAAGCTTTAGGAGCATTTGCAGGACAAAAATCTCTCTTTTTATCTCAAAATGGTACTACTCATGAGGTAGTGACTTTATCAGATGGATCCAAAATGAATGCGGGCGGGAAAAGTGGACCATTTACCGGAGATGCCACCGGGGCTTTGACAGGTTTCGTGATTCGTAAATGGTTAAATCCGAATATGCCTCAGGCATTAGTATTAGAAGCAAGATCAGAACAATCTTTCATTCTGATGCGTTATGCAGAAATTCTATTAAATGTGGCGGAAGCGGCTTCTGAATTATCGCTTGCAGGCGAAGCAGCTCCGGCAGGAGATAATTTTGAACTTATTGCATACAACGCAATAAGAGATATACGGGAAAGAGCAGGAGCAAACCCTTTAACGGGTAATATTACCGGACAGGAAGGGCTGGAAATTATACGCAAAGAACGCCGGAAAGAATTAGCTTTTGAAAACAAAATCCTTTGGGATATCCGGCGCTGGAGAACTCAACATTCTGATGTATTGAATGGGCTTACTCAAACGGATGGTGCTTATTATAGAGGACTATTTCCTTTTTATTCTTCCACAACCGGAAAATACTTTTTTGATGCAAGTCTGGATGAAGGAAGACGTCGTTTTCAATTTAGGGAAGATCAATATTATCTTTCCATTCCTGCAGGCGAAGTATCGAAAAGCCCTGTTATAGATCAGCAGCCCGGACGTTAAATTTAAATTATTTTAGAATGAACCCACTTGGCAAAAGAATTTTATACCTATCAGGGGATTATCTTTTACAAGTAATATAAAAACTAAGTAAATGAAAAAAATATTTCAAGGAATTTTAGTGTGCATATCCGCTGCTATTCTTTTTACATCATGCAAGAAGGATAACTACGCCTGGCCGGAAGAAACGTTGAAAGGCAAGATTGTAGATGCTGCCACAGGAGAACTGGTATTAACGGATCAGGGAAGCGAGGGAATAAGAATTCGCTTGCTGGAGTTAAGTTGGAAGGAGACAGCAGTACCTGCAAACTTTGATTTTTACACTATGAAGGAAGGTATCTTTCAAAACACAAAAATATTTAAGGGAAATTATAATATTAGAGTTGATGGTCCCTTCATTCCGTTAGTACGAAGAAATGTCCAGGGAGATACCCTTGTTAATGAATCCAAAACACTCGATATTAAAGGTGTTACTGAGGTGGAATTTAAAGTTCAGCCATTTCTAAAAGTAGAATGGATCGGGGAGCCTACTATGAGCGATGGGAAAATTACTGCTACCGTAAAAGTTACAAGGGCAGTAAGTCCTGCTGATTTTAAATCTAAAATTGAACCTATGGGAGGGTATGACAACAATATGCTCAATGTTACGGATGTCCGGTTGTTTGTGAGCCAGGTGCCCTTTGTAGGATTAAGAGAGTGGGATAGCCGTTATTCAAAATCTGTCAATTATTCCGGGAATTCTTTTGAGGTTGAATTAGGAAAACCGGTTACTATAACGACAAATGGAGTAATTCCTGCAGGGCGAACTGTATTTATAAGAGCTGCTGCCCGAATTAATTACGCCACTGAAAACGTAAAAAGGTATAATTATAATGTAGCGAAAAGAGTAGACTTGCCCTAAGCAGAATTCTATTTTTTCCCCTCCTTTTGTATACGCTGAATTGATTAAATGACTTTCGTTAAAATAAATCGATTCAATAAAATGATTTATGATGAAAAGATTTGTTTTCTATTGTCTGATATGTTTGATATGTAATACTGTTTATGCACAACCTGCTTCTGAAACCATACATCATCAAAATAAAGAAAAAACAGCCTTTCAAACAAGTAGTGCCTGGCGACCGGAGATAGACGTCCGGTCAGATATAGCCATTGTATATGGCGCAGGTGACCGACCAAATATGACCTTTGAAGAAAGGGTGAAATCCTGGCGTGAGCGAGGTTATCAGACCGATTTTATGACAGGCATAGCCTGGGGAAATTATGAAGATTATTTTCTTGGAAAATGGGATGGTCAGAATCATTTGGGTGAAGGGCAGGTCGATCGCAAAGGAGATACAATTTGGCACGGAAAGAATGTACCCTACATCGTACCTGTACCCTCTTTTATTAATTACATGAAGACTGCAATTATTAAAAAAGTGATTGATGCAGGAATTACTTCTATCTTTCTCGAAGAGCCCGAATTCTGGTCCCGGGCAGGTTACAGCTCAGCCTTTAAAAAAGAATGGCAGCAATTTTATGGTTTTCCCTGGCGGCCGCAACATGAGTCGCCTGAAAATACTTATTTATCCAGCAAGTTAAAGTATGAACTGTATTACAATGCTATAAAAGAAGTTTCCTCTTATGCAAAGGAATACGGTAAAAGTAAAGGGCTTACTATTAGAGTGTATATTCCTACTCATTCCCTTGTCAATTACTCTTCCTGGCAAATTGTAAGTCCTGAAGCAAGTCTTGCTTCATTACCTGGTATCGATGGGTATATAGCCCAGGTTTGGACAGGAACTGCCAGAGAGCCTGTATATTACAAGGGAATTAAAAAAGAAAGAGTATTTGAAAACGCCTTTCTGGAATATGGTTCAATGGTTTCTATGACAGCGCCAACGAAAAGAAAACTATTTTTTCTGACGGACCCCATAGAAGATTGGCCACGCGACTGGCAGGATTACAGGCAAAATTACCAGGCGACATTTACGGCTAAATTGTTGTACCCAATGGTAGCTGACTATGAGGTAATGCCCTGGCCGGAAAGAATTTATACCCATCCTTACAAATTAGCCAATAGCGAAGAGAAGGTTTTGATTCCTCGGTATTATTCAACGCAGATGCAGGTAATGATCAATGCCCTGAATAATATGCCTCTTACAAAAAACAGCACTTCAGGAACCAGGGGTATTGGTGTATTAATGGGTAATTCTTTGATGTTTCAAAGGTTTCCAACCCACAATGGCTTTGAGGACCCCGCCTTTTCTAATTTTTATGGACAAACACTTCCCCTGCTAAAATCAGGAATCCCCGTGGAAACTGTTCACATGGAAAATCTGAATTATCCGGCTACTTTAAAGGATATTAAAATGTTGATCGTTAGTTATTCCAACATGAAGCCGGTAAACGCAAAGGTTCATGAATACCTCGCTGAATGGGTAAATTCTGGTGGGGTATTAATTTATTGCGGCCGTGATGACGATCCTTATCAAAGTGTGATGGAATGGTGGAATAGCAAAGGCAATAAATACGAAGCACCCTCAGAACATCTGTTCCAGCTGCTGAAAATAAAACCTTCCTCCTCCGGTGAACAAGCATTTAAAGTAGGGAAGGGTGCACTCTATATTATCAGGAAAAATCCCAAAGAATTTGTTATGGAAACAAATGGCGGCGCGGAATTTATGAACGTAATTAAAAAAGCATACGAAACAAAGACCAATGGTGGTAAATTGGAATATAAGAATTCACTCTATCTGGAAAGAGGTCCTTATGATATTATTTCCGTGATGGATGAAAGTTTTAATAATAAGCCCTATGTGGTGAATAATATGGTCGTGGATCTTTTTGATCCTCAATTGCCGGTTCTTACTAAAAAGATTGTAGAGCCCGGACGCCAGGCATTTTTGTATAATTTAAGCCGTGTTTCTAATAAAAAACAACCGCAGGTATTGGCTTCAGCTTCGCGTATATATGATGAAAAGGTCCTTTCAAATGGCTATTCATTTTTATCAAAAAGTCCTAAAAATACAACCAATAGTATGCGTATTTTATTACCGGGTAAACCGAAAAAAATTACACTGACTGATATAAAAGGGAATGCTGTGGAAATGATTACATCCTGGGATGCACCATCGCATACAGCTTTTTTAAGTTTTGAAAATGATCCGGAAGGAACTACCGTAAACATTACATGGTAATTTACCCTTTCAAATAAAGCATATTTATTGAAAAGCCCGTGCAGATATTATCGTCTTGCACGGCTTTTCATAATTATCATTTCCTCCAAATAGTTAACCTTATGAAAAAATATTTTATCCTTTCACTGCTTTTGTCCAGCCTGGCTGTTTATGCAAAGGATAAGGATCTGGTAGAATTTGTAAATACCTTACAAGGCACTAATTCTTCTTTTGAATTGACGCGGGGAAACACCTATCCAACCACTGCCTTACCTTTCGGTATGCATACCTGGACGCCACAAACCGGCAAAAACGGGGATGGTTGGAAATATCAGTATTCAAAAAAAACGATCAGGGGTTTCCAGCAGGCGCATCAATGCAGCTCCTGGACAAATGATTACTGTGTATTCTCTTTAATGCCCGTTTTGGGCCCGCTGGTTGTAAATGAAAATGAGCGGGCTACCGGTTTCAGCCATGATAATGAAACAGGAAAGCCCCATTATTATAAAGTAAAATTAAATAACGGTATTGTAACAGAAATGTCTCCCACAGAACGTGGAGCTCACCTGAGATTTTCTTTTCCGAAGGGTGGTGCAGCCCATCTTGTGCTTGATGGATATACAGGGCTCAGCCAGGTGAAGATATGGCCCGCACAAAGAAAAATCACGGGGTATGTAAGTAATAATAAAACCAGTAAAAAAAACCTGATCAAAAGTTATTTTGAAATCACTTTTGATAAGCCGTTCAAATCATATGGTACCTGGGAGAATCGTAAAAATGCTACACAGCCAAATCAGGCAGAAGCAGAAGGTGAAGGCATTGGCGCGTTTATCGAATTTAAGGCGGGGGAAATTGTACAAGCAAAGGTAGCTTCCTCCTACATAAGCCAGGAGCAGGCCGGAGTGACTTTGCAGGAAGAGCTGGGAAAATTCAGGAAGCTGGAGGAAACTAAAGCAGCCGCAGCTAAAATATGGAATGACCATCTTGGAAGAATTTTGGTTGAAGGAGGCACTGAAGAGGAAAAGGCTACTTTTTATTCCTGCTATTTCAGAGCAAGTCTTTTTTCAAGGAAGTTTTACGAACTCGACCAGGAAGGGAAACCTTATTACTTTAGCCCCTACGATGGAAAAATTCATAGCGGCTATATGTTTACAGATACGGGTTTTTGGGATACTTTCAGAGGCCAGTTTCCTTTAAATGCCTTGATGCATCCAACGATGCATGGAAGATATATGCAGGCACTACTTGATGCACAGGAGCAATGTGGGTGGCTGCCATCCTGGTCGTTCCCAAACGAACAGGGGAGCATGATTGGAAACCATGCTATTTCATTACTAACGGATGCATGGGTAAAAGGAATCCGTACGTTTGATCCGGAAAAAGCGCTCAAAGCTTATTTGCATGAAGCAACCAATAAAGGCCCCTGGGGACCATCAAATGGCCGTGATGGCTGGAAAGAATATTTCGAACTGGGTTTTGTTCCGTATCCGAAATACCGGGAAGCGACTGCCAAAACGCTCGAATATGCTTATGATGATTTTTGTGGCTATCAATTAGCCGCTTTAACAGGGAATAAATTTTATGAAGATATATTTAGCCGCCAGATGTTCAATTATAAAAATGTTTATGATGCAAGCACTGGTTTTATGCGCGGGAGAAAAATTAGCGGAGAATGGACGCCTGATTTTGATCCGTTTGAATGGGGCGGACCCTTTACCGAAGGAAATGCCTGGCACTGGCAATGGTCTGTTTTTCACGACATTCAGGGCTTGATTAATTTAATGGGCGGGGAGAATAAATTTGTGGCAAAGCTGGATTCTGTATTTACAAGCCCCAATACAGTGAACACCGGAAGTTACGGTGGAATGATTCACGAAATGACGGAAATGGTGATGGCTAACATGGGACAATATGCACATGGTAACCAACCCATACAGCACATGATATACCTATATAATTATGCAGGTCAGCCCTGGAAAGCCCAACAACATTCGAGGGAAGTAATGAAAAAATTATATAACTCCACCGAGGACGGCTACCCGGGAGATGAAGATCAGGGACAAACCTCCTCCTGGTATGTCCTGAGCGCCCTGGGCTTTTATAGTGTTTGCCCTGGTACTGACCAATATGTGATCGGGAGTCCGGTATTTAAAAAGGTAACAATTACCCTGGAAGATGGAAAAAAGTTTATCATAGATGCCAAAAACAATAGTCCCGAAAATGTGTACATTCAATCAGGGACGCTTAATGGAAAGCCCTATAGTCACAATTGGCTAACATATGGTGATATTGTGAAAGGGGGAATTTTGAGATTTGAAATGGGGAATAAGCCTTCTTTGCAACGTGGGCTGACAGTGGAAAATAAACCTTTTTCACTTACAAAATAAAGGATATTTCCCTTAAAATATAGATCCGGAGGTAATTGTGGACTAATCATAGGAGTCAGTAATAAATATTTCTCAGGAAAAAAAGAACATTGTACTTTTTGTGAATTATTATTTTATTCGTTGAAAATTCTTATTCCTATTGATGAATTTTTCAAGTTTATCTTACTTGGTCTTGACTCATTATTTTCAAATTACGTCCACATAAATTGAATTATAAAATCGGAAAAGATCTGGTGGAAAGAGTCATATGTTCCTGGTACTTCATACAATTTTTATTTTATTTTCGCCTGCTGTAAGGCAACACCAGAAGAGAGCTTTTAACCAATAAGTCTTTTTTAATAGGTACACTAACTCCATTTATTTTTAGGGCGATCATGCATAAGAGCAAAAGCAGCTATAGAAAATTTTAGAAAAGCATCTTGTATTCATAGTGAAATGTAGGTTTATAATGCTTTTTGATTCAAAAGTGCTTCATAATAATATTTATTTCAAACGTTTGAAATATTATTTCAAACGTTTGAATAAGTGAATTCAATAATAGTATTCGTTTCACGCAGGCTCCACAAGTAAAATTCCATAAATTTGTTAAAGAATTGTTGTTGCAATAAATAGTAGCATTATTCAAATATTACGAGTATAAATTAAGATAGAAATATTGTAAGTTATTTTAAGAATATTTATTTCAACCTTATGTGATACAAATACTTACAAAGTAAAAATTATACATATTATTGTATCTCTCCAAAGTCCTTTAAACATTCCAGTATCTTATAAAAACGAATGGTTGAAGGTAAAATAACCTTTACTCACTTTAACAAAAAGGTAAAATGGTTGGATAGATAAACACATACTAAATAAGAACCGTTTTTGGATTAACTAAACCTATCTTTTTTTCTAGATAATCTTTTTTACTTCGTTCACAATCATTAGGTATTTAATAATTTTTTTACTGAACAAAAAAACCAAATTACATTTATGACTAAAACATTTTTACACAGAACACGGATTTTGTTGACATTTCTGGGATGCTTTATACTAATGACGTCTTTGGATAATGTTCAGGCACAATCTGTAACAGGTACCGTTGTTTCGGCTGCTGACAATCAGCCATTAAATGGTGTAACTGTTATGGTGGTAGGAGGCTCAAAAGCCACTACAACAAATCAGGAAGGAATTTATAAACTTACTGACCTCCCAACGGGCAGTGCACTAAGTTTTTCCTTCGTTGGTTTTAAAACCCAAACAATATCGGTGCGGGGGCGCGCTAAAATTGATGTTGGTTTGGAGTTGGAATCTTCCTCCCTCGATCAGGTAGTGGTGGTCGGCTATGGTACACAAAAGAAAGCTAATCTCACGGGTGCAGTTTCTTCCATTGACATAGCTAAGATTGCTGAGACCAGACCTATTACAAACCTTTCTTCTGGTTTGGCCGGGTTAGCTCCTGGTTTATTTGTCAGGTCAGATAATAATGATCCCGGGGGAAATGCCACTTTGTTGTTAAGAGGTCAGGGAACTTTGAATAATTCTTCTCCCCTGGTAATTATTGACGGTGTGGAGGGTGATATCTCCAGAGTTTCTCCACTTGATATTGCCACTATTTCCGTTTTGAAGGATGCATCATCTGCTTCAATCTATGGATCAAGAGCAGCAAATGGAGTAATATTGATCACAACCAAACAGGGTGTAAAAGGCAAAGTTTCTTTTGGCTATGACGGTTATGTTGCGGCGCAATCTGTAGGATATCTTATGCCTCTTGTGAGCAATAGCGTTGAATACATGGAACTGATTAATGAAGGAGCAAAAAATTCCAAAGTAGCTCCTGTATTTAGTGAAGCAAATATAAAATTGTGGAAAGATAACCAGGGAGGTGATCCGCTACTCTGGCCAAATACAAAATGGTCAGATGGTCTGTTCAGAAACGTAAATACTGTAAACCATAATGTGTCTGTTTCCGGTGGAGGTGAAAATCTAACGACTTATATGTCTTTCAATTACGCCGGCAATCCGGGCATGATAGAAAATACGGGTTATGACAGGTATAGTTTTAGATCAAACACGCAACTACGAGCCACAAAATGGTTGAAAGTAGGGATGAACTTAAATGGAACCCATACCGATAAAGACAGGGGAAGCCAGAATCTGAGTAGTATGTTTATCAATTCCATTTTGGCCGTACCAACAGTGGTTCCTCGTGCACCGGACGGAAGGTTTGGCGGAACGAATAATTCTGAAGAAAACTCAGTGGCCCTTTCTCCTATTTTTTATGTAAACATGTTAAAAGGGAGTAACATAACGAATGCACTCACCAGCCGGTTTTATACCAATATCAATCCGGTTGAGGGTTTAAATATCAATGCCTCTTATAACTATAATTGGAGTGATAATAAAATCAATACGATTCCTACTCAAAATGACCGCTGGAATTTTCAGACAAATACGATTTTAGTTTCTGGTAAAACGGACCTTTATATCCAAAAAATTGATATCACCACTCTTCGTAATTACATGGATGCAGACGTATCCTATGAAAGAACATTAGCAAGCAGATTACATGCAAAACTTCTAATCGGTGGAAGCCAGGAAAATTATGTATCAGAAAACCTGGCCGTAACAAGAGCAGGGCTGATCGACGAAAATCTTACACAAATTAATGCCGCTACAAAGGACCCCACAGCCACCGGCTCTTTGGGTGGTGATTGGGGGATGCAGTCTTATTTCGGAAGATTGAATCTAGCCTGGGATGGAAAATATTTGGCTGAAGTAAACATGAGAAGAGATGGATCTTCCAGGTTTACAGAAGCTAACAGGTGGGGTAATTTTCCCTCTGTGTCAGTGGGTTGGAGGATTTCAGAATAGCCCTTTATGCAATCTCTTAAAAAATCCTGGTTAAATGATTTAAAGATAAGAGCTTCATATGGTGCCCTTGGAAATAATGCAGTCGGTGATTATGAAACGGTTCCGGCATTGTCCTTAACCAGGTATGTTTTTGGAGGAGCGCCTATCGATGGATTTTATCAATCAAGAATTGCCAATATTTCGTTGAAATGGGAATCAACCTATGTAACGAATATCGGCCTTGATTTCAGCCTGGCAAAAAACAGGTTATCAGGAAGCCTGGATGTGTATAATAAGCTTACAGAAAATATATTAATTAGTCTACCAGCTCCTGCTGTAAACGGAACGGTTGGAATACCTCCAAGAAATAGTGCAGAAGTTCAAAACCGGGGTATAGAATTAGGAATAAACTGGAAAGATAAAATTGGGAAAGTTGGTTATTTTATAAATGCAAATTATACCTATAACGAGAACAAAGTGCTCAAGTTTAAAGGCGAAGAATACTCCTTGTCAGGGACATCTATGATAAAAGAGGGACTTCCAATAAATACACAGTTTGTATGGATAGTTGATAGAATTGTTCAGACAGATAAAGATGTGCAATTGGTGCAGGATATGATCAATAACGCTCCTGCCGGAATCAATCCATTTCCTTTTGGAAAACCGGAACTGGGGGACTTTTTATTCAAAGATATAAATGGAGATGGCCTTGTAAATGACGATGATAGAAAAAATGTGGGGAAAGGTTCAACTCCTCAGTTTTTCTATAGCTTTTCTCTGGGCGCAAATTTTAAAGGGTTTGATATAGCTGCTTTTATTGATGGAGTAGGGGGGATAAAAACATATTTCCAAAATGATTATTACAATCCTTCGCTGAGATGGACACGTATCATAAACCAGGAAATAGCAGATGGAAGATGGTACCAGGGACGCCCTGATAAGGCCACCTATCCCCGTTTTCTCTTAAATGATGGCAAAAATGCCCGCTCAAGTGATTTTTGGATACAGGACATGTCTTATCTGAAGATCAGGAATATACAAATCGGTTATACATTACCGTATGACATTTCATCCAAGGCCTATATTTCTAAAATCCGCTTTTATGCCACACTTGAAAATTATTTCACCTTTACAAAATATAAAGGTCTGGATCCTGAAGTAAATGGGGTTGGTTATCCAAACGTAAGACAAGCGGTATTTGGTTTGAATCTGACTTTCTAAAATAGATTTTATTTTAAATTTTAAGTAAATAGTAATTAATAAAAATACTGTACATGAAAAATAAATTATATATACTTGGCGCAGCTATAATTCTATCAGCCATAATATTTCCGGGATGCTATAAGTTAGAGCGTATTCCCGAAGATAAATTAAGTCCTGCCATATTCTGGAAAACACCTGAGCAGGCAAAACAGGCAATAGCTGCCTGTTATTCAGCTTTAAACCAGGGGGAGGTTTATAATACATTATTTGGGATGGACGCCCTGTCTGATATGGCTTTAGGATATGATGATAAAGGATATGGGGATATTAGCAGGGGGTTTTGGACTTCCCGTACCGGATATGTCAATAACAGGTGGTCTAATAGTTATGAAGGAGTGACCAGAACAAATAATGTGATCAAAAATATGGCTGCTTCAGCTATAGATGAGGGTGTAAAAAAGCAAATAATTGCCGAAGCAAAATTCCTGAGAGCAGTGTATTACAATTTCCTGCTTGTCCATTATGGTGGTGTACCTATTTATGATGAAACGACCGATTATAATAAGGATTACATGGATCTTAAAAACCCCCGGGCTACAGCAAAAGAAACGAGGGATTTCATTTTAAAAGATTTAGCTGAAGCAATTGCCACCCTTCCTGCTAAATGGACGCCAGCCTCCGAATATGGGCGAGCTACCAAAGGTGCAGCTTATGCTTTGAGAGGAAAGATTTACCTATATAATAAAGAATATGATCTGGCGACAAAGGATTTTGAAGAAATAGTACTGGATCCTACCAGCAAGGGATACGGGTATCAATTATATCCTGATTATGCCGGTTTGTTTTTACCGGAAGGCCATAAAAGCAGCGAAATGATTTTTGCAATTCAAACATTCGCTTCCCAAACTGTTTCATTAGGAATGCCTTATGCGCATTATATGGGATCTAATGCCTCATTGGGCACTAGCTGGAACAATGTTATGCCTTCAGTAGAATTGGTAGATAGTTATGAAACCAAAGATGGTCATCCGTTTAATTGGAATGATTTTATTCCGGGATACAATGAAAGCATTACGGTGAGAGGAGAAACAATGAAAGCTACTCTCTCAGCTGATTTTAAAAGTGTTGCTGCATATCCAAAATATCATGACAAATTATTGGCGATGTATGAAAAAAGAGATCCAAGGATGAAGCAGACAATTATTTTGCCCTACACAAATTATTTAGGATGGATAGGTAATGCTAATAAAATGACTGAATTTGTTTACAACCCCGGGGTGGCAACTGCTAACGGATTTATCGTGATCAACAGGTATAAGAATAGTTATTTGTACTTGTTTAGAAAATTCGTTCCGGAAGGAAATATGGGAGG
>JBBSUB010000118.1:0-12837 GCA_038235345.1 Chitinophagales bacterium | reverse complement strand
GAATTATTAATTTTAAATTTGCAACCTCCAAATTGATAAAAATAAATGAACATATATTTCGGTCTTACCATTTTAATTTGCTTATCAGCAGGATTTGCTTACGTGAACCAGCGCTTCTTAAAATTACCTTTTGTAATCGGGCTATTTATTTTATCCACAATACTTTCGGTCTTTGTAATTAGCTCGAAATTTTGGTTAGAAATCCCGGTAGAAAAAATCGAAAAATTTATTGAACGTGCCAATATTGATAAAATCATTCTTAATATCTTATTAGGCTTTTTACTTTTTGCAGGAGCGTTACACATTAATTGGAGCGATCTTAAAAAGCAAATAAAACCCATAGCAACCTTTGCAATAGGAGGTGTTTTACTTTCTACCCTTTTAATAGCCACTTTATTTTATGGATTAACCCAGTTGTTTCATTTACAAATTAGCTTCGTTTATTGCCTCATCTTTGGAGCATTAATATCACCGACTGATCCTATTGCAGTCTTAGGTATTTTAACTAAAGCAAATGTTCCCAAAAAAACAGAATATACTATTGTTGGCGAAAGTTTATTTAACGATGGAATTGGTGTGGTGGTATTTATTGCCTTGTTGGAAACGTTGAACACAGGTGAATTTAGTTTTGCACACTTTGGCTTTTTATTTTTTCAGGAAGCAGTAGGTGGAATAACAATGGGACTTATTTTTGGTTACTGCCTGTACTTGCTTTTAAAATCGATTGACCATTATCAAACCGAAATATTGTTGACACTTGCCTTTGTAATGGCAGGTTATGAAATGTTTAATTATTTTCACATTTCCGGAGCATTGGCAATGGTCGTGATGGGTTTAATGGTAGGCAATTTTAGAACAGACATTGCTATGAGCGACATCACCCAGGATTATTTGCAAAAATTTTGGGAGTTATTCGACGTTGTGCTCAATGCAATTCTGTTCATTCTAATTGCTTTTGTACTCATCGTCATTGATTTTACCACAACATACATCTTAGTAGGAATTATTTCAGTTTTATTAGTATTACTTTCAAGAATTATCATTGTTTATCTGCCTCACCTCGTATTTCCTAAACTGCTAAACTTCACAAATAAGGAAGCAAAAATAATTAGTTGGGGTGGCCTGCGTGGCGGACTTTCCCTGGCGTTGGTTTTATCATTACCAAACAGCGAAACAAAAAATATTCTTTTGATTGCGACATATTTTTGCGTTTTATTCAGCATCATTATACAAGGGCTAACCATTGAAAAGGTTGCAAAAAGTGCCTGACATGATGCCGGCCTGTAATATTGGTTTTGCTAATAGTGGGCCGGACATAGGAACAACAAATCCCGCATTAATTTAAATGTATTAATTAATCATAGTTCTCAATAAAGGCTTTACTTTGTCTGAGTTTCAAACGCAATCCCATATTTTATGTCAAAGCCAGTAGTAAATCCTTCAAAGCCACAATTGCAAGAGCTAAATGAAGAGTTAGAGAATTACTTTTCTAATACGATCATTCCCCAGTTGTTTATTGACGGAGACCTTAAATTGCAAAAATTTACTCCACCCGCCATGAAGCAATTCACCCTTACTAATGCTGATATAAACAAGGACATTCACGATTTGGTTGACAATATTAAATACCCTACCATTATAGAAAATATAAAAGAAGTAATAAAGAGTTGTAAAACATTTGAAAAAGAGGTGCAGACAACTGATAACAGGTGGTTCCAGATGAATATATTGCCTTACATTATTCGTAAAGAAAACAGGACCAACGGAGTCATCATTACTTTTGTAGATATAACAAACCGCCTTGACACTTTAAAAGAACTGGAAAAATTAAATGCCGATCATGAAACTTTTATGTACGCTGTGTCTCATGATATAAAGCAACCCCTTTCAACTATCGTGCTATTGGCAGATTTACTGGCGCAAGCCCGTACCGATAATAATACTGAACGATTTACAAAAGGAATTGAATCGCTTAAACGGGCTGCGACAAACATGAAAATAATGCTGGAAGATTTTACGGAGCACATTAAAGGTGAACCGGGGTCGTCAATTCAAAACGAACTTCTGAATATAGAAAGCATTTGCCACGATGTAATACTTGCTTTAAGAGACCGTATCCATGAAAAAGGAGTTACAATCAATACACAATTTAAACAATTAGAAATTCGGTTTCCTGGCAAGAATTTAAGAAGCATTCTTTATAACATTTTAAATAATGCTATCAAATATAAAAAGCCTGGTAAGCCAATAAAAATACTAATTAAAACACAAAGGATCAAGGATTACGTGCTGCTAACCATACAGGATAATGGCATAGGCATTGATAAAAAAGATCAAAAAATGATCTTTAAAAAATTCACAAGAATAAACAGTAAACCCAAAGTGGAAGGTACTGGAATGGGCTTATATATTGTAAGCAAAATGATTAAAAATAATCATGGCAAAATCGAATTAGAAAGTACGCCCGGTAAAGGATCAACTTTTAAACTTTACTTTAAACACAAAAGCTAATTGTTTATAATCGGATTGTTACTTTAGTTTCGATCCTTTCCTTGACTGTTGACCCCTCTCCACTTTATATACCAAACAGTGAAAAAGAAAAACTTATTCTCTTAATTACCGATAATATATTATTTTACATTCACTTCTCCCCCAGGAAAGCATTCGTAAGTTATGCGATAAAGCAATAATCAACCTTCAAATTACTTTTCACACACTTTACTGTGCCTGGAGATATTAATATCTGTACCGGGATTGGAAAAATTACAGATCAACCAAAACTTACCATCACTCAATTAGGAGTTTTAGATTGCTTTCGGGTAAGAGATTTTTCGTGTTTATGGTAAAATAATTAAGGAGTTTGGACACATTGTATTGGAGATAAGTGAAGGGAGAAGGTTAGGTGGAAATATGAAATTTATTTTTCTAATTCGTATACTGAAATAAATGTAATAAAATGGATGAACCCAAATTTGTAATTGTAGTAGGCGCTTCAGCAGGTGGACTGAATGCATTATCTGAATTTGCAGAACAATTAAAGGCGGAAATGGATGCGGCCGTTTTCGTTGTTATGCATTTATCAAGAACCAGCATAAGTGATTTTTTGATGCACCGCCTTCAGCCACTTACTGACCTGACGTGCGAAATAGCAACTGAAGGCGCGACGATAAAAAAAGGGCATCTTTATGTTGCTTCACCCAATCTTCATTTGTTGGTAAAAAAGGGCAAAATTGTTCTTGGCCATGGACCTGAAGAAAACCGGTGGCGGCCATCCATTGACGTATTGTTTCGTTCGGCAGCGGCAGCTTACAGCACAAGAGTAATTGGAATAGTACTAACCGGTTTGCTCAATGATGGAACGACCGGTATGCTGGCAATTAAAAGAAGTGGCGGCAAATGTATTGTGCAGGATCCAAACGAAGCGGAATATCCTGATATGCCTCTATCCGTTCTTGATAATATGGAAGTAGATTATTGTATTTCCCTGGCTGAGATGGGTGACGTAATTTCAGGTATAACACAATCAATACCAGAAGAAAAACCAGCTCCGGAGGATGTTATTATAGAATCACAAATTGCAGAAAGAGTAGTGGTTGATTATGTAAACGTAAAACAACTGGGCGAGAAAAGTATTTATGCCTGTCCTGATTGTGGCGGCGGCTTGTGGAATATAAATAAGGGTGGTGAGGGCGAAGGAAAGATTGACCGTTACCGTTGCCATATTGGCCATTCCTATTCAGAAAAAGATTTGGTCCTTAAACAGGGAGAAGTATTGGAATCTACTTTATGGATAGCTTTACGTATAATGGAAGAGCGGAGAAATCTATTGATGAAAATGGGTGCCGATCATACTAAAAAAGGATTTTCAAAACTGGCAACAGGTTACAAAGACAAAGCAGATGATATACAGAAACATGTTGACATCATGAAAGGAGTTTTATTTGCTTCCCAAAAGTCAGCCTGATCATTATTTTATAGCAGAAAATTAAACTTTTTTTTGTTCCATGAAGTACTTTATCTTGTAACTCTTATCATACGGGAGATTGCAATTCGAGGCTTTATTTAAAAGTTTATTTTTACAAGTATACATTCCATAGATTTTAACTTTCAACAGATAACGACTTTTGACCACTTTACTTTCATTATATTGTTATTCCTCTTACTGTATTTAGAACCATACCCATATGCCCAAAGAAGATAAAAATAAACCTAAGATACTTTCCAAAAATCTTTTTCCCGTTGTGGGAATTGGCGCGTCAGCAGGAGGTCTTGAAGCGTTTAAAAAGTTGATAAAAAAAATACCTGATCATTCAGGGATAGCCTACATTTTAGTTCAGCACTTACATCCCGAATATAGTAGTTCATTACCGGAAATTTTACAAAGGGAAACGACCATACCGGTGTATGAAATAGTAGATAATGTGGAAGTACAACCGGATCATGTGTACATTATTCCTTCAAATAAAATGCTGGTAGCTACTGATGGCATTCTTCAGCTAAGCCCGCGACCACCGAGAGATCAGAAAAATATGCCTATTGATATTTTCTTTTCATCACTGGCAGAAGTACACCAGAGCCATGCAATTGGAATTGTATTATCCGGTTTAGGCGCAGATGGGACAATAGGATTAAAAAACATTAAAGATCAGGGCGGTATAACTTTTGCCCAGGCGCCTGATAGCGCCGCTTATGATGCCATGCCACAAAGCGCTATAAATGCAGACGTGGTTGATTTTATTCTTGCGCCGGAAAAAATGCCCCAGCAATTGCTGGAGCTACACCGTACTATTAACAAGCTTCCTTCAAATGATACTGCTACTCCGGCGCAGATAACCGAAGAAGAAAGTTTTAAAAAAATACTTTCGCTGCTTCGCGTTCGAAAAGCTGTTGATTTTACTTATTACAAACAAACGACTATCCGCAGGCGCATTCTCCGGCGCCTTGCCATACTTAAACTTGAAAAAATTGTTGATTATCTTGCGTATCTCAAACAAAACAACGAAGAACAGGATCTTTTATTTCAGGATCTATTAATACCGGTTACTGAATTTTTTCGTGACCCTAAAACATTTGAGAATTTATGTGAAACCGTATTTCCGGAAATAATAAAAAATAAATCAACCAATAATCCTTTACGTATCTGGGTAGCAGGCTGCTCCACCGGAGCAGAAGCTTATTCTATGGGAATATGCCTGTACGAATACCTCAGCGATAAAATTTCTTCTGTTAAGATACAGATATTCGCAACCGATATTTCGGAAAAATCAATTGCAAAAGCGAGGACCGGCCTATATCAAATAAAAGAACTGGAAGGTGTTTCTGAGTCGCGGCTGCAACAATTTTTCACTAAAACAGATGGCAGTTACCAGTTAAAAAAAACGATCAGGGACATGTGCGTGTTTGCTGTTCACAACTTTTTAAAAGATCCTCCTTTTCCAAGAATTGATTTCATCAGTTGTCGAAATGTGCTTATTTACATGGAACCATTTTTGCAAAAAAAAGCCTTTACTACTTTCCATTATGCACTGAACGAAAAAGGATATTTGTTGTTAGGAAAGGCTGAATCTGCCGGTAGCGCACCAGAGCTTTTTCTTTCTGTAAATAACAAGGAAAAGCTCTATACAAGAAAGCCGCTGCCGGGAAGGTTTATGAATGTAGCTTCAGAGCGCAGCGAAGAAGCGATCAGGGACAAAGATTATGGACTAAGAAGTACGCAGCGAAAGATAGATGACTTTCAAAAAAATGCAGATGATATTTTACTTTTAAAATACACGCCTTCCGGTGTAATCGTAAACGAGCAGCTTGATATCGTTCAATTCCGTGGATCAACGCGTGATTTCCTGGAACCTTCACCCGGCAAAGCAAGTTTAAATATATTGAAGATGGCAAGGGAAGGTTTGTCTTTTGAGCTTCGTAATGCGCTACACAAATCAAAAACCACCAAAGAGGTTTTTATTAAAGAAGGAATACGCATTTACAATAGAACAACGGCAGTTACCATTGAAGTAATTCCACTACTGGAGACAATTGATTTACACTTTCTTGTTCTTTTTCGGGATACTGTAAGTCAGAAAGAATCGGATATTAATTCCGAGCCAACGGGCAGTGGAAAGAAAGCGTTAGGTAAGAAAGACGGAAGAGACATGCGCATTCAGCAATTGGAAAAGGAACTTTCACAATCGCGTGAAGATATGCGAAGCATTTCCGAAGACCAGGAAGCTGCAAATGAAGAGCTGCAAAGCGCTAATGAAGAATTGCTGAGTGGTAGTGAAGAATTACAAAGTGTGAATGAAGAAATGGAAACGAGTAAAGAAGAAGTGCAAAGCACCAACGAAGAATTAATTACCGTAAACCAGGAACTTTATGACCGCAATGAGCAACTAAACCAGGCAAGACTATATGCCGAGTCTGTTGTTTCTACTATGCATGAACCACTGTTGGTTCTTGATCAGAATCTTCGGATAAAGAGCGCCAACAAATCTTTTTATAAAGCCTTTTCAATAACAGAAGAAGAAACTATTGGAAAAATTTTGTTTGAATTACAAAAAAGCAGGTGGAATATTCCGGAACTGCATAGCCATCTCTTAAGTATTTTAACTGAAGCAGAAAAATTTCTTGAATGGGAGATTTCATATACATTCCCTGTTATAGGAAAACGTACTATTTGTTTTAATGCACAGCCTGTTAAAAAAGAAAATGGCGAAAAATGGATACTGCTTGCCTTCAATGATATTACCATAAGGAAGGAAAAAGAAAAAATAGAGAAAAGAAATGCGGAAGATCTGAAAAAAATATTTGAGAATATGCCGCAGATCATCTCAACGGGATTGTGCGATGGGTCAGTAACTTACTTCAACCAATTTTTTCTTGACTATTCAGGAATGGGGTATGAGGAAGCATTAGAACGCGGATGGGAAGCGGTGATAAACCCTGAGATGTTGGAGGACGTAAAAACCTTGTGGGCACATGCAATAGCAACAGGTGAAGATTTTAATATGGAATTACAACTAAAGCGGAAAGCAGATAATATGTACCGCTGGCATTTATGGCGGGCATCACCTGTACGAAATGATGATAATGTCATTACATTATGGGTAAGTGCTGCTATAGATATTCATGATCAAAAAACGAAAGAAGAATCAAAAGATGAATTTATAAGTATTGCGAGCCATGAATTGAAAACACCGCTTACTACCGCTAAATCCTACGTGCAGTTACTTCAGATGAATTTGAAAGAAGGAAATACCGAAGATTATCTTTTTGCGCAAAAAGCCGGCGCCTCTATAGACAGATTGAATAATCTTATCAGCGAATTATTAGATACAAGTAAAATAAAAAATGGAAAATTTGATCTGGATAAATCAACATTTGATTTTAATGAAATGATTTCTGCCGTCATTGAGGGAGTGCAAATTGCTTCGCCTCTGCATCGCATTACAAAAACCGGTGAAATACCCGAACCCGTAACCGGCGATAAGGAAAGACTGAGGCAGGTGATTAATAATTTATTGACCAACGCTATCAAATATTCCCCTGAGGCCGACAAAATAATTGTAAATACGGTGCGTGAAAATGGCGAAGTAAAAGTTTCAATAACAGATAGCGGCATTGGTATTCGCCGGGAAAATCTGGAAAAAATATTTGAACGCTACTTCCGTGAAAAGCAGCGTGTCATCCATTTTCAGGGCCTGGGAATAGGACTGCATATTTCTTATGAAATCATTCATCTGCATGGCGGGAAACTATGGGCAGAAAGCGAGCCCGGGAAGGGCAGCACTTTTTATTTTACTATACCAATATAATATATGAAGAAAACCATTTTAATATTTGATGACGACCAGGACATATTATCTGTTTGTAGAGTAATACTAGAGAAGCAAAATTTCCACGTGGAAATAAAGACATATTGTGATAATATAATAGAAGATGCGATCACAACTGAACCCGATTTGATCCTGATGGATCTGTGGATACCTGTGATAGGGGGAGAAAATGCTGTTTTTTTGCTGAAAAATAACAGCCCCACTCAACATATCCCTGTCATCCTTTTTTCTGCAAATGTTGATATTGCCAAAATAAGTAAGAGAGTAAATGCAAATGGGTTTTTAAGAAAGCCATTTGATTTAAACGAATTATTGGAAATAATTGAGGCCAATATTGTGGGTTCCCAAACTGGTTTTAAAAAAATAGAATAATCTGTTTAAATCGCGAAATCTTTATCTTAGATACGAGCAGACATTAATCCTCTTAAACAAATCCCGTCTGTTAAAGCGATAAAAGAAGTATAAAGTTCACAAGGCTATAATGCAAGTTGTTGTGAAAACTTTTTACAAACACGGCCGTTTAATTAAAAACTATAACAATGGGCAAACCAGCAAAATAGACAGTATGAATAAATCTAGTAAATTTAGATTGAAAAATATTTCTGTAGAAATTCCATCTTAATAAAGAAATGAACCACTATAATATGAAAAAAACTATCCAGAAAAAAATTACCACTAAGCGTAATGAATTACTCAAATGCCCTACCGGCATCAAAGGTTTTGACGAAATTACCGAAGGCGGGTTACCACAAAATGGAACCACTTTGGTTTCCGGAAATGCCGGCTCTGGCAAAACGCTTTTTGGGATTGATTTTCTAATCAAAGGTGCAACCGATTATAACGAGCCGGGTGTTCTCATGTCATTTGAAGAGACAGAAGATGAACTTTATAAAGACGTGGCTTCTCTTAATATGGATTTGCCAGGCCTTGTTTCGCGGAAAAAGATTGTGATCGAAAATGTTGTTTTAGAGCGCAAAGACATTCAGGAGATCGACTTTAATCTTGAAGGAATATTCGTTCGTTTGGAAGAAGCCATTGATTCTATTGGAGCCAAACGTGTCGTTTTAGATTCTCTTGAGTCTCTCTTTGCAGGCATTACAGATATTGGTATTCTTCGCTTAGAGATAAAAAGACTTTTCCGATGGCTTAGAGAAAAAAAGGTCACGGCAATCGTTACAGGCGAGCCGGGACTAAACGATTCATATACCCGTCATGGGCTGGAGGAGTATATCTCCGATTGCATCATTCTTTTGGATAACAGGGTAAGAGACGAAATGGCCACCCGCAGAGTTCGCGTAATTAAATATCGGGGGTCAAGTCATGGAACAAGCGAATATCCATTCGTCATCGATAGTCAAGGACTTTCAGTAATTCCCATCACGTCAGCAGGGCTTGAACAACCGGGCACAGATAAGAAGGTTTCTACAGGCATTCCATCATTAGACAAATTGTTCAAGGGTCGTCCGGGTTACACAAGGGGCAGTACCATATTAGCTTCCGGCACAGCAGGCAGCGGAAAAACAAGTTTTGCGGGGGCATTTGCATTGGAGAGTTGTAAACGTGGAGAACGCTGTCTCTACTTATCTTATGAAGAATCATCAGGGCAACTCATTCAAAACCTTCTTTCTATCGGTATTGATTTAGCGCCCTGGGTGGAAAAAGGACTATTAAAGATTGTGGCTCTTAGACCTTCCTTTCTTGGTTTGGAGCTGCATTTACTAAATGTATATAAGCTGGTTGACAGTTTTAAACCAAAGGCTGTGGTTGTGGATCCCCTCACAAGTCTTGTTGGAGAGGGGGAGCATCGTGAAGTTTCATCAATGATTACCCGCATGATTGATCTCTTTAAATCCAGGAGCATCACTACGTTTTTTACAAGTCTTGTTTCTGCAACCTATCAAAGTAACACGAGTGGCGAAATAGGTGTTTCATCTTTGATCGACACATGGATTATTGTGAGAATGGTAGAAGATAAAGAAGGCAGAAAACGCACCCGTGAAGTATTCATTGTTAAGTCTCGTGGCAGCAATCATGATAGCGATGTTCACAAATTTATTTTGAGTGATGATGGAATTATTTTGATACCTTATGCTGAATCTGTAGTTAACGGTAACCAGAAAAAAAATGTTAATAAAAATGTTGCTGAGAAAAAAAGGATCAATAATAAACTATGAGAACAATACAACCTAAACTCATTGTAGGTATTGGTGGCTCAGCCGGTGCGCTTAACGCATACAAGGCGCTGCTCGATGCAATGCCGCATGATACAGGTATGGCATTTGTTATTATTTCTCACATGAACCCCACCGCCCATAGTCAGTTAGCTTTAATACTGTCGAGGCACACGAAAATGTCTGTAATCGTTGCTTCTGATGCAATGCCGATCCTTGCGAATCATGTTTACGTAATCCCGCCAGACTCAGATCTTACTATGGATGACTATCGCTTCAAAGTAATTTCCCCTCGCACTTTCGGGCACAAACAAGTAGATGTATTTTTTATTTCACTGGCAAATGAAATGAGTGAACGTGCTGTCGGCATTGTCCTTTCCGGATATGATGGCGATGGTACAGTGGGCTGCAAGCATATCAAAGCTAACGGAGGAAAAACCTTCGCCCAGGACATGTCTGCCGAAGTTGACTTCATGCCGCTCAGCGCCCAGGCAGCTGGCTGTGCTGATTTCGTTTTACCCCTTAATAAAATTCCAGATAAACTAAAAAGATTGGCGGCTGCGCTTACAATTTAGAAACGATTTATAAAACCCGAAAATCTTAATTGCGGGTTAAAACAGACCAAATTAAAATTTAATTTTTTGAATGACCTATCAAAAGGACTAAACTGTTTTGACAATGGGAAAAATGAGAAGAAAAAAAGTACGAACCTCAAGTTCGCAGATTATGATTGAAGATTATGGTGCGAATTACTTTTTAAGAAAACGGTCGTTTAATTAAAAATATAGAAACCACTAAAAATTTAAAACAAACAAAAATTCCTCCCCGGTCAAAAAAATATTGTTTGTTGAAATAAGAAAGTATCAATCCCTTTCACTGATTAGATTACATCTCCGGGGGCGGTAAGCGGTCACCTCTGTGCAATTTTCTTAATTCCATAATTCCCATCCTTAGTTTTCTTTTTACCGTTCCCTGTGGAATTAATAATCTTTTTGAAATCTCCTTCACAGTGAAGCTTTCAAAATAGGCAAGGTCAATAATTTGTTTTTGATCGATTGTTAGAGAGCATTCTTGCTGCACGGTTAGGAATGGAGTATCATTGCTTATACTTTTTTCTCCGGTTGGCTGATTACTTTGTGTGCTTTTTGAGGTAGCCCTGAAAATTTTTCTTCTTTGCATAGCCCTATACTTTGCAATTTTTACTATCCATGTAAAAGTCCTTTCTTTACTGCGGTCATAATTTTCAATATTATTCCAGACTTCTATAAAAGTTTCGCTTAACACCTTTTCTGCAATCACTGTATTCTGAATCATTCTATAAATGATACCATAGACTGCGCCGGAATAATGATCGTATACATCAGCAAAACACTTTTGATCGCGTTCTTTAAGTTTGGAAATTATTTCCTCTTCTGTATATTTAAAATGTAAAGGCAAAATATCTTTTTGTATAATAAGCAAAATTAAATTCCTCAAAACCCCAAGCCAAAGAAAAAGATCAGGAGTTTTAACTTTTTAGTTTTTGCCCGATTGTGAGCAAGGAGCCTAAGGCGAAAATGAAGACAATTTATTAGATAGATCGTCGTGGTTTATGAACCAACCCGACTCTTTTTAATTACAAATAAGCCACGTTATGATTATCAATAAAGATTCATCGTTTTGTTAATCATTTCGATACTTATAACATGTTTTTAATTTCAAAACTCAAGCCGGAACGGTTGTTTAATTAACAGGGCATAATCCGTCAGGAAAGTTAAACAGATGAGAAATTCCCATTATTGATGTAGCAATTATTACCCAGGTTATTTTTGCACCTATCGTGTTTAAAGGCCACACTAAAAAAATAAATCCCGGGTAAAATAAATTCGCGCTAATCTGCATTTATGTATAAAAAATCAAGTGCTTGCTCGTAATTAATTTGAATCAGCTTTTCATTAGAACTACGGTGTTCTGTATTTAATGAATATTCGCCAATGACCAGTTTTGTATCACCGGCATATAACGAAATACAGTCTAATAATTCTTTAACCAGACCACGATTATTGTTTGGCAGATAAGTGAACAGATAGGCAGGTGTATATACATAAAAAAAAGTCTTTAGATTTTGAATCGTAATATCATTCCCCAGGTATATAATCTGGACTCCTCTCCTTTTCAGATAATAATTGCCATATAACAATCCAAGATCAAGTTGTTTGGTATCAGGCAGGAAAAGCAAAACCCTTTTATTGGATTTTATCGTGATGGTTAAAGTTTCTATTGCCAGGATTAGCTTTTTACGAATGGCTGTAACCACAAGGTGCTCCTCAATTCGTTTATGGCCTATCCATAATAAATTTGTTATTTTAAGAAATGGAAATAAAACTTTTTCAACAAGGATGTTTATAGCCCAGGTAAATAAAAGCTCATCTAAAAGGAATTGAAAAGATTCAGGATCCACTGAATACATATTAATGATAAGATCGTTTATAGCCACTTGCTGCCTGTCGCTTTCATCATTAAGCTGTTTTAGTTTTTGTTCCAGGTCATTTTCTGACATTATGGACAAAAAGGATATCCGGAAGCCATTTTTTTTCAACAAAGCAATTTGCAATATCTTTTTTAATTGGCTGAGGGTATAAAGGCGATAGTTACCGGAGCCCCGGGCCGGTTTTAGTAAGTCATAACGATGTTCCCAGGCTCTCAGCGTGTGTGCCTTGATACCGGAAAAACGTTCCATATCCTTGATTGTAAAATACTTTATATCCATTATTTCGTCCTAATTGACCTACGGAATTTTTACCGAACAGGTTTCAGAAAGATAGTGTTTATTGTCGTATATGCCATGGCATAAGAGTGAATTG